>CAYWTT010000044.1:0-14789 GCA_964461245.1 uncultured Prolixibacteraceae bacterium
CGTTGTAAGCCGTCTGGGAGCCGTAAGATCCCTGAAGTTCATAGGTGCCGATACCCCCGACATTTCCGTTTTTCCCCCAGCTGGCGCGCAGTTTCAGGTAAGACAACCAATTTTCGGCCGGTTTCATGAAAGACTCTTTGTGCATAAGCCAACCCATTGAAAATGCGGGGAAGGTTCCATAGCGGTTATCGCCCAGCAACCGGGAATAACCATCCCGCCTGATGGTTAAGGTCAGGAGGTATTTTTCATCATAATTGTAATTGATCCGGCCAAATCCGGACAAGATTCTTTCCTCATTATGCCATGAATCGGTAAGCCTGGTTTGCTGATCCTTATTATTCTGGGTAAGGCCAAGATCCATGAAGTCATCGGTGGGGGCAAGTGATCCCTCCGCATATATCCCATTATTGGCAGCTTTAAAAAACTCAGTGCCTATCATCGCTTCAATGTTGTTCTTTTCCAGAAATTTGGTCTGATAATTGGCAATGGCGTTATAGGTCTGACGAATAGTCCGGTCAAAATTTGCCCAGGATTGTCTGGTCCTGTTCCAGCCGGTATTTGGATTTGTATAGCTCATGATACCCGTTCTGAAATCCTTATTAAAAGATTCCTGCATGGTCTCATCATACATCATAATGGCACTGACTCTCAAATACAAACCTTTCATGAGGTCAGCCCTGAAAGCCTGGTTCAGTGTAAATTTGTCGGATTGATTATTTCTCTTGTATTTATCAATATTGAAAGCAGGATTTCCGTCACTTGCGTCACGCCCGAGGATCCATTCTCCTTTTTCGTTGGTTCCCCTTAAAGTAGGAGGCGCTGAAAGCATACGTGCCCAGTAATTGGTTTCACCATTTTGCAACGATTGGTCTTTCCATTTGGCCCGGGCATACTGGATTCCGCTTTCCGAAGTAAGCCAGTTATTGATTTTATAATCTCCGTTAAAAGCAAAATTAAGCCTGTTGTAAAAAGTGGCCAGCGATAAACCCCCTTCATCATAATACCCCAGGTTGGCAAAATACTTACCCCTGTCATTTCCGCCACTCATCCCCAGATTGTAATCCTGAGTTATTGCGGTATTGTTGAGCCCATAATCTCCATAATTGAAATTCTGGTAGATCAGGTCATAGTATGTTCCATTGGGATCATAGTTTCCGGCCGCATTGGTTTTGATCACATCCTTCATTGTTTTCCAGCCAGGCTTGTTCAGCAATTCCTTCGTCCCATCATTCAGGCGCATCACGCTCCAGATGGCCGTTGAGTTATAATTGCCGTCGAGAATATTTCCGGAGGCATCTTTATATTGGTTCCCGGTTCCCCTGGGCCCCACACCTGCCACATTGGTAACGGCCAGTGTGCCATTCAGGATCGCCTGTTCTGCTCCTAATCTTGCCCATTTAATGTATCCTGCCGCATCTTCAAAATCATAAGGGACATTCAGAAAACTGATCCCTGTTTTCACCTTCAGATTTACCTGAGCCGCCCCAGATTTTCCTCTTTTTGAAGTGATCAGGATTACACCGTTACTGGCCCGGGCACCATAAATTGCAGTAGCCGAAGCATCCTTAAGAACTTCCATACTGGCAATTTCTTCGGGATTGATATCGCTCATGGAACCTCGGATCTGCCCATCCATGATAATCAGCGGACTTCCTGTTCCATCAAAATTGGTACCTCCCCTGAGTACAATCGTGGGCAGTGAGCCGGGTCGTCCGGTTGTCGTGGCAACCCTCAACCCGGGGATTGTACCTGCCAGCGCCTGTGCAGGATTGGAGCGAACACCCGTTGCCAACAACTTTGAATCAAGTTTGGTAACAGAACCCGTCAGTGTGCTTCTCTTTTGGGTACCATACCCAACCACTACCACTTCATCAATGGCCTTGGTTTCTTCTTTCAATGCCACATTAAACACCTTGGTGTCCCCGATAGGCACTGTCACAGCTAAATATCCCACCATGGAAATGGTCAGCTCCCTGCTGTTGGCAGGAACTGCCAGGGTAAACTTACCATCTATGTCGGTGATGGTCCCCAAAGTTGTCCCCGTAACTACAATGTTTACACCCGGTAAGGTCGAACCGTCCCGGGCATCGGTCACAGTTCCCGATATCGCCGTTTGCGCAAAAACCTGCCCAAATGACAATATAAGAGCAAACGCCAGCAAAAGTGGCCCCAGAAAAATTTTTCTTCTCATAGCCTTTGAATTAATTATTTGATTGCATTATATTTGTTTCATGTATTACATTTTTATGTACTACATAATGCAAAAATAGAAGGTTATTTTGAACTGACAAAATTTTTTTTGTTTTTTTTATTTTTTTCTGTGAGTGTAATTCTCTTAATTTTGCTTTTATATGACAACAAATGAAATTATGACAGATTTAGAGGCAATTGATACACGAAGTCTGGTCGACAAAGTAGAGATGAACCTTATCGATTTTTTTATAAAAAAAGAGCTGGTCCCGGGTGATGTAATTCCCAGGGAGATCGAATTGGCTCAGGCGATGGGAGTAAGCCGCACGGTGATCAGAGAGTCACTTAACAGACTGAAAACCATGGGTTTGATCGAATCCATCAAACATAAGGGAACCCTCATTAAAAGTCCTGATCTGGCCGGCATTCTGCAAAAATCGATGATCCCCAATATCCTGAATGCCCAATCCCTGAAAGATGCTTTTGAACTCCGGCTCGTGCTTGAAGTAGGGATGGCGGACCTGGTTGTCAAAAGAGTTACCGACCAGGATATCGAAGAATTGTCCGAAATAGTTAAAAATGAAATTTCTCCTTCCGCCGATGCACTCTTTAACGTGGATTATGAGATCAAATTTCACGGGAAATTATATGAAATAACAGGGAATGAAACCCTGAAGGGATTTCAAAACTTGCTGCTGCCGGTTTTTCAATATGTCTATTCCAGCGGACTGATCAACAAGAAGACACCCGACAGGAAATATGTGTCGCACAAGGGGTTGGTTGAAGTATTGAAGGAAAGGGATGCAGGCATGTTCCGCAAAGCCATGCGGCGCCACCTGCAGAACCATTTTAACAGAATTTTTTAGGAGGAAGGGTCCAGCCCTGTCGGGGGGCCGGATCTTTCAGTTAAAGGAGGTGGCTCATCTTTTCCAGGTAGAGGCTGCGGATATCCTGGAGGTAACGGGTATCCAGTTTGTCGGAGTAAACCCTCACAAATTCATGCAGCCGCCCCTCATAAAAGAAGGAACCGACCGCCGCATCAAACTTGCTCCCGAACCAGTTATATTTTACCTGCTGGGTCACATTGACAAACTGATCAATGTGACCCAGCAGGTAAAATATAACTGGTTCGGGAGCAAGTTATATTTTACCTGCTGGGTCACATTGACAAACTGATCCCAGTTCAGATACCGCGGGATCACAATGTAGCCGTGATAATCCTCTTTTAGGTCGATGTATACCTGCGGTTCCACCTGCTTCAACTCCACCATCTTCACGATTCTCACCAGGACTGGATACTCCCCTTCCTTCTTTTTCCGCTTTAAATAACAGATTCCATGCTCTCTGAAAGCCTCCTGCAAGGGCACTACCATACCATAATTCCCCAAATGGCGTAACCGGATGACCGGAAACTCTTCAGTTCCAGAATAGATGATCCCCTTACCGGCATCGAAATGTTCCTCAAAATGAGGTTCCAGCTGTTGAATGGCCCTGAGTATCTCTTCCAGCCGGTAGGGCTTGTCTAGGGCAAAATAGAGGTACAGCGGCGGGGAGGAGTCGGGTGAATCGCTATAATACCCGGGAAATGGATTCAGCGATTCAAAAACAAGACTGCCCGGGATGATTTTATCTTCCACGGGAAACAGTTTTTCGTATTTCAGCACGTTACAGAAAACTTCCATCTTTTTGTTGTATTCCATAATTGATATCTTTGGTTCAATGTTTGTAACATATACGGATGCCCGTTAAAGTTGTTCATATTGCTCCGGTGGGGAACGTGATTTTCTCCCGGAATTCCCGGTCAAAATCGATCCGTCTGAGTGTAAAACCCAACCGGAAAATCATGGTTTCATTTCCGGCGTATGTTTCATTCCGTGAAGCCGCCCGTTTCACGGAAGAACATGCCGACTGGATAATCCGCCAGCAACGGAAACTTGAAACAAGTTTACCGAAATTTTCCGAGAATTCCGATATCCAGACCCGTTATCATTATATCACATTCCGCAAACATCCGGGAAAATTCTCCGTAAAACAGACCAAAGATCACATCGAACTGCTCTACCCTGAATCAAGCCAAATCAATGATCCGGAAATAAATCTCAGGATCCGGATGGTACTGACCGGGATATACCGGTGGGAGGCACAGCAATACCTGCCGCCGAGGCTTACTGAAATTGCAAGGCGTCATGGGTTCACCTTCGGGAAGATAACCGTCAGGGACAACAAAACAAACTGGGGTAGCTGTTCCGGACAAAATCATATCAGTCTGAACCTGCATCTGATGAAGCTGCCCGATCACCTGATCGATTTTATCCTGCTCCATGAGCTGGTCCATACGCGCGTAAAGAACCACGGTCCGAAGTTCTGGGAACTGCTGAATGCCCTGACCGGCAACCAGGCAAAGCAGCTTACCGCTGAAGTAAAAAAACACTCACCTTTTCAGTTTTAACCGACAACCCGCCCGTACCAAACTTGGATAAACTAATAGGTCACATGTATATGGTACTTTCGGGCAGGCCGGCAACCGTAATCTGTAACACAAAGCACAATGAGAACAAAAAGAAATACCACCTTAATCCATACCGTACAATGAACTGGACAGAACTACTGACAGCCAAACGGCTCGGCAAAGAGCCAGAAAAGAAAAGTCCATCCGGCACGGAAGTCCGCAGCCAGTTTCAACGCGACTATGACCGGATCATTTTTTCCCCGGCATTCCGGAGGTTGCAGAATAAAACACAGGTATTCCCGCTTCCCGGCCGGATATTTGTGCATAACCGGCTGACCCACACCCTGGAAGTGGCCAGTGTGGGCAGATCGCTCGGGAATGCCCTGGCGGAAATGTTATTCCGTGAAGGATTCATCCGTGAACCGGCGTTGCTATCCAATATCGGTGCCGCAGTCTCAGCCGCCTGCCTGGCTCATGATATGGGAAATCCCCCGTTCGGCCATTCGGGAGAATCTGCCATCTCCAATTTCTTTATCCATGGACCGGGAAAATCCCTAAAGAATGACCTCACTGAGGCAGAATGGTGCGATTTTACCCGGTTCGACGGAAATGCCAATGCTTTCAGGTTGCTCACGCACCCCTTCCGGGGAAAGCGGTCGGGTGGTTTTGCCCTCACCTATACCACGCTGGCCTCCATAGTGAAATATCCTTATGAATCGATTGCAGCTACTTCGCAAAAATTCGGCTTCTTCCAGAGCGAAAGGGAAACCTGGAAAAAAATGACCGCCGAAATGAACATCCCGCTTACCAGTAACCAACCTCTTTCCGGAATGCGCCATCCCCTGGTTTATCTGGTCGAAGCCGCGGATGACATTTGTTACCAGATCATGGATGTGGAAGACGGTTTTAAATTGGGCATACTGAATTACCAGACCACCAGAGATCTGTTGATGAATTTTCATCACGACGCTTCCAAAAGCAAGATGAAGGAGATCGAAAAAACGCTGAAGGCTGTTTCCGATCCGAACGAACAGATCAGCTATCTCCGGGCCGGAGTAATCGGTAAGCTGACCCGGGAATGCTCCGCCGTCTTTGCCCGGCATCATGAAGCCATCCTCTCCGGAGAATTCTCATCCACCCTCCTGAAAAACATAGCGCCTTCTCTGCTTGATGCCATGAGCATCATCCAGGAGCTTTCCCTCAATGATATTTACAACCACCGTTCTGTGGTGGAAATTGAAATTGCAGGCTATAAAATTCTGGGGACCCTTTTGGAGGAGCTCACAGGAGCCCTGTTGAATCCCGGGAATGCCCTCAGTCAGAAAATCCTTAAGCTTATTCCCGACCAGTACAACCAGACTATGGACACTACCTACCACAGGGTACAAACCGCGATCGACTTTATCTCGGGCATGACCGATATATATGCACTGGATTTGTACCGTAAAATAAAAGGAATTAGCCTCCCGGAACTGGGCAACTGAATCATTGATGAGCCAAAAGCGTAAAGCGCAAAGAAAGAAAGACTAAAGGGCATAAGAATTAAAGTGCTGAACACCCCCTCCAACTCGTCTCAGACGAGACTCCCAGCCCGACGTGGTCGTTCAGGCGAATGCTTCGATTCGGGCTCTTTTAGTTCTTTGCCCCATGCGAATCAGTATGTCCGTCATTCCAGGATTCTGCCAAGCAGTCCTGTGCCTCCTTCCTTGCGGGCGTTGGCCGAGAAAACCGATAATTTGCTGATCAGTTTGCCGATGGGCATACTCTGCAACCATACCCTGCCGGTACCGCGCAAAGTAGCCAAAAAAATGCCTTCCCCTCCGAATACCATAGAGCGGAGATTCCCTGACTGTTCAATGGAATAGTCGATTTGCGGTTCAAAACCCACTATACAGCCGGTATCGACCCGTAGCATTTCATTGTTCAGGTATCTTTCGATCACGGTACCTCCTGCATGCACAAAAGCTTTACCGTCGCCCTGCAACTGCTGGAGGATAAAACCTTCACCCCCGAAGAAACCGGAGCCCAGCCTCCGGTTAAAGGTGATCGAGATTTTGGTACCGAGGGCAGCGCAAAGAAAGGCATCTTTCTGGACAATGATGTTCCCCCGCAGTTCCTTAAGATCGAGCGGCACGATGGTACCCGGATAGGGAGCCGAAAAGGCGACCTTTCTTTTACCGTGGCCCTGGTTGGTAAAGTGGGTGATAAACAGCGATTCCCCGGTGATCACCCTCGATCCGGCAGCCAGCAGTTTATCGAACAAACCAGCCCTTGGATTGGTACCGTCTCCCATCTTCGCGGTGAAGGTAATGCCGTCCTCCATATACAGCATGGCGCCTGCTTCGGCAATGACCGTTTCTCCCGGATCGAGTTCGATTTCCACAAGTTGTACTCCTTCACCCAGTATCCTGTAATCAATTTCATGTGATTGCATATTATTCAGCTTTTATAAGGATTAAAGTTAATTAGTAGCTCTTCTTCACGCAATATTACAGTATTTATTTTATTTCTGCAGGGGATTGGTGGTCAGTGATTTTTTGCGACCTTTGCAAAGTAAAACAGGAGGTAAAAATGAGAAGAGAGAGCCAAGGCAACGGAGCAGGGAAAGGCAGGTCACGGCAGCGTCAGCAACCTGTCTCATCCGGCGAAAAATCATTCCGGGGCGGTTCAGACAGAGTGGGCAGATTTGCCAAAACAAGCCCGGTGGGCGGAAGAAGTGAAAAGGATCGTGGCTCCGGCCGGAAAACAGGTGGTTTTTCCGGTGGGGAAACACGATTTGGCAAATCCCGTCCCGGACAACCCTCAACTTTCCGAAGTTCCAGAGATACAGCGCCGAAGCATGTTGAAGGAAAAGCCCCGGCCAGGCGCCGCACCCTGGGAGAAGAAAGAGCCCAGTCCTATTTCCGGACGGCCGAAAAGGGGAACATTCCGTCGGGACACGAAGGAGGGAAAGGCAAGAGGCTGGTTCTCAGAAAGGAAAAACGGTCATCGAGAAGCCAGTTACTGAAGGAACTGGGCCACACCACCGAAAGGCAGAGTATTCCCCATCATGAAGAAAAAAGCGATCAGATCAGGTTAAACCGTTTCATCGCCAATGCAGGAGTCTGTTCCCGCAGGGAAGCCGATACCTATATCACGGCAGGAGTGGTCAAAGTGAACGGACAGACGGTCACGGAACTCGGGACCAAAATTTCGCCCGACGATGAAGTGCGCTTTGACGGACGCCTTATCACACCTGAACGCAAAGTTTACGTCCTGCTGAACAAACCCAAGGATGTAGTTACCACCACTGATGACCCGCACGCAGAACATACCGTGATGGATCTGGTCAAAGATGCCTGCGAGGAAAGGATCTACCCGGTCGGACGGCTTGACCGGAACACCACCGGATTGCTGCTGCTGACCAACGACGGCGAACTCTCCAAAAGGCTCACCCATCCCAGTCATAAAGTAGTGAAAGTGTATCAGGTCACCCTCGACAGAACCGTATCGGTGAACGACATTCAGAAGGTAGCCTCAGGGATTGAGCTGGAAGATGGTTTAATCGCTGCCGATGCCATCACCTATGTGGAAGGGCAGAACAAAGACACCGTGGGAATTGAAATTCACTCGGGACGACACCGCATCGTGCGCCGAATATTCGAACACCTGGGATACCGGGTCAAAGCCCTTGACCGGGTCTCTTTTGCCGGGCTCACCAAAAAAAATATTCCCCGCGGAAAGTGGAGATTACTTACTCCAAGGGAAGTCTCTTACCTGAAGATGAAATAAACTTTCTAAAAACTGCCCTTCCTGCGTAATTTTCAGATCAAAATCCATACTAATCCGGTTGATTTGGAAAAGGAGTTTTTAGAAACAATCAGGATGAACCAGGGTATCATCCATAAGGTCTGCAGCATATACTGCGACCAAGAGGAAGATCGTCAGGATCTTTTCCAGGAGATACTTGCCCAGTTATGGAAATCGTATCGCGGATTCAGAAATGAATCGAAGTTTTCCACCTGGATGTACCGGGTAGCTCTGAATACGGCTATCACCTCCTTCAAAAAGAACCGCCGGTATCCGTCAGTCAGCCGGCTTACCGGGGATAACTACCAGATTGCCGATGATTCCTGCTCTCAGGAAACCGATGAGAACATCGCTTTGCTCAAGCAGGCTATCGCGAAACTGAGCGGAATAGAAAAGTCGATCATTCTCCTCTACCTTGAAAATAAAAGTTATGAAGAGATTGCTGAGATCACGGGAATTACCCAAAACTATGTGCGGGTTAAAATGAACCGGATAAAAACTAAATTGAAAGGGTATATGTCGTCTGAAGAATTATAATATGGGAATCCGGGATCTTCAAAAAGCGTGGGACCGCATGGCGGCCGACTCTTCGGACAAACTGATGCTGAACGAAGAGCAGATCAGGGTTCTGCTGGGCAAGCGCTCCAGAAACCTGATGGAACGGATCGATTTCAATATCCGCATCGGTTTTGTCATATTACTGGGAGTCATCATTGCCATTCTCAGTTATGACATTTACCACTGGGCCGGATGGCCCTTCTCCGGCATTTCGGATACCGGTATTCCCGGATGGCTGCTGCTTCTTGATTTCACCATCAATCTTCTGATCGTTGCCATTTTCGTCACCTTTTTCATCCACTATTTCAAGACCCGCAGGTTATGCCGGGGCAATTGTGATCTGCGCCATTCCCTGCTGAAGGTCATCGGGATCCTTACCCTCTACCGGCGGCTTTTTACGGTAACACTGGTGATCATCATGTTATCCTCCGCCACGGGCTTCATTGCAGGTTATTACACCAGCATTCACCATAACCAGACTTCCGAAGGATTCCTGATACCGGTCATTTTTATCGGCGTTCTGCTGATCGCACTGATCACCTGGCTCCTCTTCCTCCTTTTCCGCTGGCTTTTCCGCAAAGTGTACGGGAATTACCTGTCCCAACTCAACGATACCCTGGCAGAACTGGACGAACTTCCATAACAGAAGACAGAAGGGCACGGAACGGAGCCGTTTCCAATTTTTTTCACCATATCGGTTTTTATTACGGTATTGGTTATTTTTGTCCTTCAAATTATATTACCATGACTTTAATCAAATCCATTTCAGGTATTCGCGGCACCATCGGAGGTAAGCCGGGTGACGGACTCAGTCCGGTAGATATTGTTAAATTCACGGCTTCTTATGCCGAATGGGCCCGGTCGGAACATGGCCGGAAGAGATTGAAAATTGTGGTCGGACGGGATGCGCGGATTTCAGGTCCCATGATCAGTTCCCTGGTGACTTCCACCCTGTCAGCCATGGGTTGTGACGTGGTAAGCATCGGCATGGCCACCACACCCACCACGGAAATTGCCGTAACGGAAGAGCAGGCCGACGGCGGCATTATCCTTACGGCCAGTCACAATCCCAAAGAATGGAATGCGCTGAAACTGCTGAATGCCAAAGGAGAATTCCTTTCAGCAGCAGACGGGGAAAAAGTATTGAAACTGGCCGAAACCGGCAGTTTTACCTTCGTTGGAGTGGATGAACTGGGAAGTGTGACAGAGAAAGAATATACCAGCCGGCACATAGAACTGGTTAAAAACCTGGAACTGGTTGACTGTGACCTGATCAGGTCAGCCCACTTTACGGTAGCTGTCGATGCTGTCAATTCGGTGGGTGGGGTGGCCCTGCCCCGTTTACTGAAGGAACTGGGAGTTTCAGGGATCGTGGAGATCAACTGTGAGCCCACCGGTCATTTTGCACACAATCCCGAGCCTTTGGCGGAGCATCTGGCCGAAACCTGCGAAGTGGTCAGAAACAGCGGGGTAGACGTGGGTTTTGTGACCGATCCGGATGTGGATCGACTGGCCATTATCAACGAAGATGGAACCCTTTTCAATGAAGAGTATACCCTGGTGGCCTGTGCAGATTATGTGCTTGGACAGACGCCCGGGAACACCGTATCCAACCTCTCCTCCAGCCGGGCTCTGCGAGACATTACCACAAAACACGGCGGGAATTATTCGGCTGCAGCAGTAGGAGAGGTCAATGTAGTGCAGGTTATGAAATCGACCGGAGCCGTGATCGGCGGGGAAGGCAACGGCGGAGTCATCTATCCGGCCAGCCATTACGGCCGGGATGCCCTGGTGGGGATAGCCCTCTTCCTTACCCATCTGGCACGGTCGGGGAAGAAATGTTCGGCCCTGCGCAAAATCTATCCCGACTATTTCATCTCCAAGAATAAAATTCAGCTTACCCCTGATATTGACACCGGGGCCATCCTACTGAAAATTAAGGAATTATACCAAAAGGAAAAAATAACCGACATTGACGGGGTAAAAATCGATTTTGCGGAGTCATGGGTCCATCTCCGCAAATCGAATACCGAGCCGATCATCCGGATATATGCTGAAGCCCAATCACCCCGGGAGGCTGAGAACCTGGCCCTTGGGATGATCAACAGGATCAGGGAGCTTACTGCGGTTTAGAAGTTAAAATTATCAGGGTCAGCCCCCACCCGGAAGTGTCTGTCCAGCCCGTCGATCTTCGCCATGTCTTCCGGTGAAATTTCGAAATCGAAAACAGCGGCATTGGAGCAGATCCGATCTCGGTGAACAGACTTGGGAATGGTCACGATCTGCTTCTGGAGTTCCCACCGGAGCGTGATTTGCACGGGTGTTTTACTATATTTCGCTGCCAGAGCCTGCAGTTCCGGAATGTCGTTCACCCTCCCTTTCATGATCGGGCTCCAGGCTTCCAGCTGAATCTGATGCTCCTTACAAAACTGCTGCAGTGCAGGTTGCTGGAGAAAAGGATGAAACTCGATCTGATTCACCATGGGAGCAACCGTGCAATGCGGGATCAGGGATTCCAGGTGATGGACCAGGAAATTGCTCACCCCGATCGCTTTGACCCGTCCCTGGGAATAAATCTCCTCCATGGCTTTCCAGGTTTCGGCAGAAAGATCGCCTTTGGGCCAGTGAATCAGGTAGAGATCGATATAATCGGTATTCAGTCTTTCTATGCTCTCCTCAAAGGCATCAAAGGTCGTATGGTAACCCTGGTCGGAATTCCACACCTTCGAAGTGATGAAAATTTCGTTCCTGGGGATATTACTATTTGAAACGGCTTTGCCCACTCCCCGTTCATTTCCGTATACCGCGGCCGTATCTATATGGCGATATCCGTTCTCCAGGGCTGTTTCCACTGCGCTCTCCACCTCATGTCCCTCCTTGCTCAGGAAAACACCCAACCCGAAAAGCGGCATCTTTACTCCGTTATTCAAGGTGACTGTTGATCTGATATTCATATTATGATTGTTTACTTTGATTACAGACCTAATATACATCTTTTTTCAAATATTTGCAGCCAGGAATATTTTAATGCGTTTATTTTTAAAAATTGTAGTTTTGCATTTTAAGGATATACGGTATGAAGGTTTTCAAATTTGGAGGGGCATCGATAAAAGATGCTGCAGGTGTCAGAAATGTTGCATCCATTCTGGCCGGATTCGACGATGAACTGATCGTTGTGGTGTCGGCGATGGGTAAAACGACCGATTTACTGGAAACCCTCGTGAAAGCCCATTTTAACAGCTGGGATGAAACAACAGACATATACCTTGATTTCAGGAAGTTTCACCTGGATCTGTCGGCTGAACTTTTCGGATCGCCGGCTGAAATACCGGAAGCCATTCCTATCATGCTGGATGAGGTAGGCAAAAAGTTGCAGCTTCCTCCTTCCCTGTTATTCGACTTCGAATACGACCAATTCATCTGTTATGGAGAACTGGTCTCATCCCTGATCCTGAGTTGTTACCTGGAAAAGACCGGCCAATCCAACCGTTGGGTGGATATCCGTCTGAGCCTCCGTACGGATGACAAATTCCGGGAAGCCGCAGTGAACTGGAAATGGACCGAAATGCTGGTAAACAACACTTTTCAGTTCAATACCACCCGGCTATACATCACCCAGGGATTTATCGGGTCGACCGTTACCAACCTGACCACTACGCTGGGCCGGGAGGGTTCCGACTTTACCGCAGCCATCCTGGCAAGTTTGCTACATGCGGAAAGCGTAACCATTTGGAAAGATGTTCCGGGTGTGTTGAATGCCGATCCCAAGAAGTTTCCCGGTACTGTCCTGCTGAAAGAACTGTCGTACCGGGAAGCAATTGAGATGACCTATTCGGGAGCTCAGGTGATCCATCCCAAAACCATGAAACCGCTATACAATAAAAACATACCCCTGCATGTCCGCTCTTTTGTCAATCCTTCGGAACCGGGTACCATCATCCACCAGGTGGATCATCCGCTTGAGTTGACGCCGGTTTTCATTACAAAAGGGAACCAGGTGCTGATCACCTTCTCCCCCTATGACTTTTCATTCATCACCCCGGAAGATATTTCAAAGGTGTTTGCCCTGGTGTCGGCCAAGGGACTCAAGGTAAACCTGATCCAGAAAACATCCATTGACTTGAACCTGTTGGTAGATGCTCCTGAACTGGGACTGGAGACCATCATGCTCGACCTGCGGAAAGAATATGAGGTGAAATACAACACGGGACTGACCCTGATCACCATCCGTCATTACACCAATGCGTCGATCGAGGAACTGACTTCAGGCAGGAAAATATATATTGAACAATACAGCCGGCTGACTGCCAAACTAGCGGTCATTTAAACACCAAGAACATGAAAGTTACTGACATAATAAACCAATCGGATAAGACGGTCTTTTCCTTTGAACTTCTCCCTCCCCTGAAGGGCAATGATGCTTCCAGAATATATCGCACCATCGACAGCCTGGTGGATTTCGGGCCCAAATACATCAACATTACCACTCATCGTGATGAAATTGAATTCAGGGAAAATGAAAACGGAAACATCGAACGGCGCGTTGTACGAAAAAGACCGGGTACCGTGGCCATTGCTGCGGCCATCCAGTACAAGTACGGGATCCCCGTTGTACCCCATCTCGTGTGTGGCGGATTTACCCGAAGCGAAACCGAACATATCCTGATCGACCTTAACTTTCTGGGGATCAACAATGTATTGGCCCTTCGCGGCGACGGACTGAAAGGAGAAGCGGTATTCAGGCCCGATCCCGGGGGAAATGCCCATGCCGGTGATCTGGTTGAGCAGGTTGTCCGGCTGAAACAGGGAAAATACCTCGATCCGGAATTAAAAAACAGCAGCCCCCTCGATTTTTGCATCGGGGTGGCCGGATACCCGGAGAAACATGCCGAAGCGCCCAACATGGAAGCGGATCTCTTTTTCCTGAAGCAAAAAGTGGATGCAGGCGCCGACTATATCGTCACCCAGATGTTCTTCGACAACAGGGCTTATTTCGGCTTTGTTGAGAAATGTAGGCAGATCGGCATAACCGTTCCCATTATTCCGGGAATCAAACCGATCGCTCTGATGAACCAGCTGAACGTTCTTCCGAAGATATTCAAGATTGACCTGCCCTCCGACCTGGTGAAGGAACTCAGGTCATGCCGGACCGATGAACAGGCCAAGCAGGCGGGGACCCAGTGGGCTATTCATCAGTCAAAGGAGCTTGTGGCGGCTAAAGTTCCCAGCCTGCATATCTATACTTATGGCATTTCCGACAATGTAAAGGAAATCGTCAAAGCGGTGTTTTAATCCTCCTCATCTTTGCCGCTGAACTTCCGGGGATACTTCACGTTTCCCTTCATGGCAAACCAGATAATCCGGTTGAAGAGACCGTCATCGCCCGAATCGATCCCGTCAAACTGGGGATCCATGTTTTTCTCAGCATAACGAAGGGCTGAACCTTTCAACGCCGACAAGGGCGGATTCATTTCGTTCAAAGGGATCCGGTTTTCCAGCGCAGTGAAAGGCGTCAGATCAGGAATATCGGTAAAACAGTCAAACATGGGCGAAGCGGTGGCATCCATGATGTTCATAGGCGGCAATCCCAGGATCTGCTCCATGGTGCGGATCATGGAGGGCTGATTGTAGTTGGTATGAACCACCCGGCCCGTGCGGGACCACGGGCTGATCACCATTCCGATGGTCCGGTAGGCTGAAACATGGTCCCACCCTGACTGCGAATCGTCTTCCGTCACAAAGATTGCCGTGCTCTCCCAGAATTTACTTCCGGCAACCGCTTCCACAATCTGGCCCAGAGCAA
>CAYWTT010000045.1:0-14535 GCA_964461245.1 uncultured Prolixibacteraceae bacterium
TCCATGCCCTGCTGCAGAACCATGTTCGAACTGAAGATCCTGGGCGTTTTCACACCGGCTCCGGCGGAAGGCGCTAAAAAAACCACAGACAGCAAGATCATGACAAAAGAAGAGATACTTTTCATGATGGCAGATTTTAATATTCAAAGATAAGGTATCTTATGGTATGATCCACAGCTATGGATCCCTGACTACGTGGAAAATACAGTTCACTGGGCGATTTTCTGTCAGATAGTAAAAGTACTTCAATTACCTCCCTTCTTCCCTGAGCAGAGTGATCAATATATCGTCATAATACTGTAAATAAAATAGACGGGAAGATAGCGGTTGATCATTATTTCAATCCCCTTCAGTGTTTTCCTCTTAAATGCCGACCGGTACAATCCGGGCAGTATGAATCCGAGGTTAACAAGCACGAGCTGATTGGATATCCACACCGTGGCCCGGTTCGGGATAAGGCTTGTAAATAAACGCTAAAAGATGGCTTCAAGGGCGAAAAAACTAATGATAAAGGTTATCACGGTGAGTAGAAGCAAAATGATCAGAGCAAATTTCCTGAGGTTGGAATGGTCCAGTCCCGCAACTGAATAACCAACGATGGCCATCACACCAAACAGCAGCTAATTGAAAATGATGAAGAATTCACGGTTTTCCGACAGGCTGATTCCCGAGATGGATATGGCCACCAGGTACACGACTGCGGATATCAGTCCAGCAACAGCTTTTTATGAAAGGGAGGTTCTTTATGGAGCCTTATCCGCCAGAAACGAACCAGTTCCGTTTCATGTTCCGGCGGTAATTCAGCATATTCCTAGATGAAAATTTTTTTGTTTTTCCGGTTGAGTTTCTCGAAAGCTTCTGCATTGTTCAGGTTTTGAATGATTTGTTCTTTCATGGTCCGATCAAAGGTTATATGACATTTAACTTACAGATTATCAAACATTGTATGAAGGGACATGTTTTTTGGGAAGAATTGAAGATAAAAGACAAAAGATAAAACTATTTTAGAGGCTAAGAAATCAGATTGGGTGAAGGAAATCCCGCTTTAGATAGCAAAAGTCATGTTCTGTTTCCGGATAAATTCTACTTTCGCGCATGGAATAAATTAAAAAGTTATATATATGAAAAAGTTACTATGGTCATCAATGGTTGTATTTCTGGCTTTTACAGCCTGTACAAACCCGAAAAAAGAGAATCCTGTTATGATTAATCCTTTTTTTACGGAGTATAGTACTCCGTTTAAGGTTCCCCCGTTTGGCCAGATCAAACTGGAACACTATCTTCCGGCCATTGATTCCGGCATTGTGGCACAGGAGGCTGAAATTGCGGCTATTGTCGGCGATACTTCAGCCGCCACTTTTAAAAATACGATTGTTGCTCTTGACAATTCGGGTGAATTATTGAATAAGGTCCAGAGTGTATTCGGACCGTTGAACTCCGCGGCGACCAGTCCGGAGATGCAGGCCCTGGCCCGGGAGATCACTCCCAGGCTTACCCGCCACAGGGACAACATATCGATGAATCCGCATCTTTTCAGGCGCATTAAAGCTGTATACGACAACCGGGCCACGATGGGGCTGGATCCCCAGCAACTCAGGCTGGTGGAAAAATACTATCAGGATTTCGAACGGAATGGCGCCAACCTTTCTGCCGAAAACCAGGCCAAACTTCGTTCCATCAATGAAGAATTGTCAAAGCTCAGTCTGCAGTTCGGAGAGAACCTTTTGGCCGAAAGTAACCGTAATTTCCGGCTGATAATAGACAATAAAAACGATTTGGCCGGTCTTCCCGATGATGTCGTGGTGAGGGCAGCCGAACAGGCTGTAAAGGATTCCATGGAAGGCAAATGGGTGTTTACGCTGGATAAACCGAGTATGTTACCTTTCCTTCAGTTTGCCCAAAACCGCGATCTTCGTGAAAAACTCTACAAGGGATATTTTATGCGTTGTGACAACGATGATAAATACGACAACAAGGAGATCATTAAAAAGATTGTTCAGTTGCGGGATGAAAAGGGTAAACTGATGGGATTCCGCAATTTTGCTGAGTATACCATCGATATCAATATGGCGGAAACCCCCAAGGCGGTGTACGATTTTCTGAACAAGCTCTGGGTTCCGGCCATGAAAATGGCAAAAGCCGATCGGGATGCCATGCAGAAAATCATTGACCGGGAAGGTGGTGATTTCAAACTGGCTCCGTGGGACTGGTGGTATTATTCCGACAAACTAAGGAAAGAAAAATTCAACCTGGATGAGAGTGAGGTGAAACCTTATTTTTCTCTCGATAATGCCATCCACGGGATCTTTTACACCGCAAATAAACTATATGGAATAACTTTTGAAAAACGAAGCGACATACCGTTATACCACAATGAGGCGGTAGCCTATGAAGTGAAAGAAGCCAACGGATCCCATGTCGGGGTTTTGTTTATGGATTTCCATCCCCGCGACGGCAAAAAGGTGGGAGCCTGGTGTACCGGATTCCGTCCCTCTTCCTATAAAAACGGTGAACACATTTATCCGGTCGTTTCCATGGTGATGAATTTCACCCGCCCGGCCGGTGACACACCTGCGCTGCTCAGCTTCGACGAAGTATCCACCCTCTTCCATGAATTCGGCCACGCCCTTCACTCCCTGTTTGCCGATGAGCCCTATAATCGAACCAGCCGGTCGGTACCACGCGATTTTGTGGAATTGCCCTCCCAGATCATGGAAAACTGGGCCGCCGAACCTGAGGTGATGAAGGTCTATGCCAAACACTACAAAACAGGAGAAGCAATTCCCGATTCACTTATTGCCAAATTGCAGGCTGCCGGTACTTTTGACCAGGGGTTCATCACAGGTGAGTATATTGCCGCTTCTCTGCTTGATATGGATTACCATACACCGGCAAATCCGATTATTCCAGACGTCCGCGAGTTTGAAAAGAGAGCGATGGAGAAATACGGTCTGATACCGGAAATCCTGCCCCGTTACAGATCAACCTATTTCCAGCACATTTTCAGCGGAGGTTATTCTGCCGGATATTACGTTTATCTTTGGGCTGCCGTATTGGATGCCGACGCTTTCGAAGCATTCCGGGAGACCGGCAACATCTTCAATCCGGAAGTGGCAGCACGTTTCAGGACCCTTCTTTCCAAATCGGGATCCGACGAAGGAATGAATATTTACCGGAATTTCCGTGGAAAAGATCCTTCCATTGAACCGTTGTTGAAAAAACGGGGATTGCTCTAAACCACAGAAAAAAACCGGAGGAAAGGGATGGGGCGGATTCAGGGAACTTGTGGTTGCGGTTTATGGATTCTTACGTCCGTAGGTTTGGAAAGGGTTCAAAGTTGTTCAATATTGTTCAATATTGTTCAAAGTAGTTAAAATTGTTTAAGGCAGGTTTATCTTTTGTCCAATTTGTTTTTCCTTTCCTAGTAAAATTTTTCCCTTGTATTATGCTCCTTGCGGAGCAAGTTAACTTAGGTTCCGGCAGAACTTTTAAGTCCTGGTTATTGTTACCTTTGTTTAACCATCATTAAGTCATCAAGATGTCAGGGAAAAAGTATCCAAGGTTGCATTTTCTGATCTCCAACCTGATCAAAGGAATGATCTGGTTGTCGGTGATCGTGGCAGCCTATATTCTGTTTATGGAACTAGTATACAAGGACAATCCGGAATACTGGATTGAAAAATTCTATTCTGAACCACTTCAAATCTATGGTGTCTACGTTTTTTCTGAATTCTTCTTCGGACTGTTTCCTCCAGAAATATTTATGATATGGGCCCTGCATAAGGGCGATACCCTTCACTATTTTTTGAACCTGATTTTTTTCACCGGTATCTCCTATGTGGCAGGATTCACAGCTTTTTTGGTGGGAAAATACATGAACAGGGTACTGTATTTCAGGTTTGTACAACGTAAGTTCTTCAGCAAGTATATTCCTTTGGTGAGGAAATATGGGTTATTTCTGATCGTTGTGGCAGCAGCCACTCCCGTTCCCTATTCGGCTACCAGCCTGGTGGTGGGTGCTTCGGGCTACAACCCGAGACTTTTTTTACTGGCAGCCCTTAGCAGGGTGGCCAGGTTTGGAATTTATGGATATGTTGTTTTTCAGACTCACCATCTCTGATCCGGAAAAGGAGAAACCATGATCTGCTTTTTTAAGACAATGTAAGCCAGGGCAGGCAGCTCCGTACCGATGCAGGAAGGCCGGGCTGATTGAATGCTGTTTCCAGTCTTTAAAACCTTTACTTGTTTAACCCTATCCCAGTAGACATATGGTGGGTGAAATTAAGATCGCATGTTATTATTGGTATGTTTCAATTTAATGCTTATTAATTCCACATTTATCATGGAAGGAAATACCGAAAAAGCCACTCTGGGTGGCGGATGTTTCTGGTGTACTGAAGCCGTATTCCTTCAGCTTAAGGGGATAGAATCGGTGGTCCCGGGTTACAGTGGTGGACATGTAAAGAATCCGTCTTATCGGGAAGTATGCACAGGTGAAACCGGTCATGCCGAAGTCGTGTAGATCACCTTTGATCCTTTGGTAATATCATACGAAGAAATTCTGGAGGTGTTTTTTGCCACCCATGACCCCACCACGTTGAACCGACAGGGGGCGGATGTGGGTTCTCAATACCGCTCGGTAGTTTTTTATCATTCCGAAGCGCAAAGGATGACCGCTGAAAAAGTGATTCTCCGGCTTGACAGAGAGATGGTTTATGCCCGTCCTCTGGTCACGGAAGTCACCCCTTTTACCGTTTTTTACCCGGCAGAAGATTACCACCGGAACTATTTTGAGCGGAATTCCGGTCAGCCCTATTGCAGAATGGTGGTTGCTCCCAAAGTGGAGAAAATCAGAAAATTATACCGTGCCGAGATTAAATAGGTTTTACCTCTGGCGCCATGCTTCTCCTGTTTTGTTATCGTGTCAATGTATGATTGTGGTATCGTTTTTTCTTGTCCAGTATTCCAACTAGTGACTAAGTTTATTATTTTTATCAAAAATTTACTAAATCACAAACCGGCAGAAATGAAAAATCTTCAGGTAAGTAAAATTGAAGCAAGCGACAAAATCACATTGAAGAATGCCTCACTTCTACTTGATAATCTCACGGAAGCGAACAAGATAGATTGTGTGAATTGGAAAGAATACCTGTACAAACCACGTGTGGAATTCAGGATTGGGCATGCCGGTGATCTGATTCTCCTTAAATATTCGGTAACCGAAAAATCGGTGAGGGCCATGGAGACTGAAATCAACGGGGATGTCTATCAGGACAGTTGTGTGGAGTTTTTTGTTTCCATCGATGGTCAGCATTATTATAATTTTGAATTCAACTGCATCGGGATTCCTCATGTGGCCTGGGGCAGCGGAAGGAACGGCAGGCAACTTCTGCCGGTTGACAGGGTAAAAGAGATTCAAACCAGGTCATCCCTGGGAACGGAGCCTTTTCAGGTCAAAAACGGCAGTTTTTCCTGGGAACTCTGCGTACTGATCCCTGCATCCTGTTTTATTCACGATCCGGGTCTTATATTTGATGGATTGTCAGGGAATGCCAACTTTTACAAGTGCGGGGATGCCCTTCCGGAACCTCACTTTCTGACTTGGAATCCGGTGGGGACCCCTCAACCCGACTATCACCGGCCGGAATATTTCGGCAAAATTGACTTCGAGTAATAAAACGCGGCCAATGGTTGACGCGTCATGGACTGTCATATGCGGTGGAAGTTAACCACATAGCCACATAAGGACACAATAGAATTTTTTGATCCGTCCTTTACTGTTTCCCGGGTTAACCAGACAACTTTGAACAAACAGGCCAAGTTCCTATATATAATAATAGATATCCGAAAACCGACACCCCCAAAAAAAAGTAGCGATTGCAGGGTTAAGATTGCTGAACAAATTCAAATATTTACTGTATTATTGTTTCCTGATTAAACAGCAGCTAAATCAGGTTATGGGTGTTCAAGTACGTGAAGTCAAAAGTAAGGCTGATCTCAGAGAATTCATTTATCTTCCTGCCAAAATCCACGAGGGGCATTCTAATTGGGTACCACCCATTTATATGGATGACTGGGTGTATTTCAATCCAAAAAAAAACAAATCGTTTTCTTACAGCGACACCATATTGCTACTTGCCTGGAAAGATGGGGTCCCTGTGGGAAGGATCATGGGAATTATCGTCAGACCTTACAACGAGTTACACAAAGAGCAACACGCCCGTTTTTGCTGGATGGAGACCGAAAATGATTCTGAAGTGTATGGGGCACTGATGGTTGCCATAGAAAACTGGGCTAGGGACAAGGGCATGACGCATCTGGTCGGACCGCTGGGATTTTCTGATAAGGATCCGCAGGGATTTCTGACTGAAGGTTTTGATGAACCAGTGGAAATCGCTTCCAACTGCAGCTTCCCCTATATGATCGAGCTCACAGAAAAATACGGATTGAAGACCAAAGAGAATCTGGTGGTCTACAAAGTGCCCGTTCCTGAAGTGTCGCCTCCCATCATTGACAAAATCGTCGCGCGTTATGCCAGCAGGGAAACCGATCTTAAGGTGATGGAATTTACCTGTCGCAGACAAGTAAAACCTTATATCCACAGGGTTCTGGGACTGGTTAACGATACCTTTTCCGACATTTATGGTTTCTTCCCTTATTCTGAAAGGGAGATGGATGACTTTGCCAACCGGTTCCTGTTTCTGATCAATCCGAAATATATCAAGGTGATTTTAAACGGTAAGGATGAAGCAGTGGCATTTATAGTCGGCATGTCTGATGTGAGTGAGGGTATCCGGAAAGCCAAAGGCAAACTCCTTCCCTTCGGTTGGATTCATCTGGTCCTCGCCTCCCGGCGGACCAAACAGCTTAACCTCTTATTGGGAGCTGTAAGACCCGACTACCAGGGAAGGGGCCTGGATATGCTCATGGGCGCCAGGATGCTTGAATCAGCCCGGAAAACCGGTAAAACAACCATCGATTCCCACCTTGAACTGGAACAAAACACAAAGGTGAGGGCCGAAATGGAACGCATGGGTGGAAAAGTGTATAAACGATTCAGAATATATATCAAAAAACTGTAGCCGGCATCAGCCACAAAATCCTTGGTCACTGAAAAGATCTGCTTTTTTCTCACACTGAAAAGAGAAATTTTTTTGTGCCGGCAAAGTATTATTCATCACTCTCTCAAAATTTCTTTTTCCCCCGATCCTCCTGCTGTAAAGGAATTATAAAAAAATGACCTTTATCTGTTGTTTATATAATTCACTTTTTGTATATTACAAGATGAAACCGATTTGCCATAATGGGTAAAACGGTCAAGTTCAAGAAACTGTTTTAACTGATCTGCTTCCAAAATGTATCTTATGTTCATATATTATGTGGAAATAAGCACAACGGGGGACAGAAAAAGAAAATATGTTTCTTTTCGTGGAAATAACCACATCCCGTATTCAGATGGACTCCTGATCAATCTGAACAAGACAATGCATTCATTTATTTTTTCTCCGTCCGGTTTCCTATGCCGATCTCGATGATTTATACCAATCAGTTATAATTTACTTTAAAAAAGGGACTATGAAAAAGATGTTTACTAATTTAAGATGGGGATTGTTGGCTTGTTCCCTCTTCTCGGGAATTACGGCTTACTCCCAGGATCCCTGTTCAACAGACCCTTGTACAGCAAACGATTTACAGGTTGACTCGGTTTTTCTTGCTGATGCAGAAGGGAATCTCCTGTTGAATGCGGATGATTACGAGTGCCTAACCGGTACACCGACAGAAGTGTATCTGGTGATTAATTTTAAAGGGAATACCGTCACGCCACGTTACTCCCTGTTAACTTATTTTGATGTATATGTGGATGGCTACCCCCCACAGCACAAAGAGATCTGTTATAAGCCGGCGGGTGGAATTCTGAACAACGATTATCACTTATTGCCTGTGCCTGTGACCTGGCTATGCGGCAGTGAGATGCAACTGAGAAACATGTACATGTCATGGCAAACTGGATCCGGTGATGATTGTAAATGTGGCGGTTCCAAATGTGCCCGTTATGCAGGACCGATCATTGTAAACGGACCTGTGATTGCCAATTTTGATGCTATAGGGGAATGCTTGTCTTATGATCCTTATGAAACCTGGAAGTTTACCAGCACCACCTCAGGGGGAGCGCCACCCTACACCTACCTTTGGAATTTGGGTAACAGCGCCGCTTATTCAGTGAAAAGCGGTTCGCTTACCTCGTCAGAAATAGTGGTTCAGTTTAACCAGGCCATCGCTGATCTCGATGTCTCACTGACCGTCACGGATAACCGTGCGGTCAATCCGAGGATGGATGAAGAGACAAAAACCATTACGGTAAATTCATGTTGTGATCTGAAACTCACGGAAATGGCCAAAGATACGTTAGTGGAGTGTGATGGTTCTGGAAATTCGGATGATCTGGCCGCCTGGCTGGAAAACCATGGGGGAGCCAGGGCGAATGACCGGAAAGGGTCCAGCCTTTCGTGGGATGATAATTACGATCCTGCCCTTTGGGTGGGAGACAATTGCAATGATAAGAAAATAAAGCATGTGACGGTAGTTTTTTCAGTTACCGATCTTTGCGGGAATTCCTTGACTACGCAGGGTGTCTTTACCATCCGTGATAACACACCCCCTGAGATTGACAATACCACCAAGAAGGACCTGACGTTGGATTGTGACGGCACCACCGACCCGGACGGAGCAATCGCCGTGTGGCTGGGGAACCATGCGGGAGCTGTGGCCTCCGATGCTTGCAGCACGGTGACCTGGAGCCACAACTATGCGGGGTTGAGTGATCTCTGCGGAGCTACCGGAAACGCCACAGTCATTTTTACAGCCACTGATGCCTGCAGTAACAGCACTACTACTTCGGCCACGGTAACCATACGCGATATCACACCCCCTGAGATTGACAATAGCGCCAAGAAGGACCTGACATTGGATTGTGACGGTACCACCGACCCGGGGGGGGCAATCGCCTTGTGGCTGGGAAACCATGCGGGAGCTGTGGCCTCCGATGCTTGCAGCACGGTGACCTGGAACCACAATTATACGGGATTGAGTGATCTCTGCGGAGCCACGGGTACGGCCACGGTCATCTTTACAGCCACCGATGCATGCAGCCACAGCTCTACCACCACTGCTACTGTAACTATCCGGGATATCACTTCCCCGGTTGTCTCGGGAACCCTTTCTGATGTAACAGTTGAAGGATGTGACATTACGGCGGCACCTCCGGCAGCAACCACGATCACAGGGCTGGAAGCCCTCAAGGGAAACCTAACCGTCAGTGACGCCTGTTCACCACACGGATTCCTGGCCCTGACACATCAGGATCAGACAGGGGGAAGCTGCCCGATGGTGATCACCCGGACCTATACCGTTACCGATGAATGCGGAAACAGCGTGACCACAAGCCATTCCATATATGTGGATGATACTACACCTCCCACGTTTACCCGGCCGGCTGATTTTACCATTTACCTGGATTCTTCCTGTGAATATGATGCCGGGATATCTGTAACCGGTGATGTGACCGATGAAGCGGATAATTGCGGAGTAGGCCAGGCAGTATTCAAAGATGCAGTCCATAAAACAGATCCATGCCATGTGGTGATCACCAGAACCTGGAGCCTGTCGGATCTTTGCGGCAATGCCGCTGCCGACCAGGTGCAGACCATCCTGGTGATCGACACGATCGCTCCTGTTCTTGATACGCATGAGGTTTGTATTTTCCTTTCCAAACTCGGATTATGGTCTATGACTGATTTTGAAGTTAAACAACTTGTACAAGGAACAACCGACAACTGTACTGATTCTGACCATCTGCGGTTTACAGTTACTCCACGGGCATTTGGCTGTTATGATGTCGGCAAAGATGTTCATGTAAAGGTTACAGTAGCGGATTTGTGCGGAAATTCGACCACGGATTTTGCCAAAATATGGGTGAGGGATACGATCCGGCCGGTAGCCTTGTGTAAGGATATTACGGTGTACCTCGATAAATTCAAACAGGCTTTTATAGTACCGGGTGATGTGAATCCGGGCAACGACAGGGAGTCGGTACCTGAATGGGCCAAAACATTCAACGACCTGGAAGGAGGCAGCTATGATAATTGCGGAGTGGAGAAAATGTTCCTCTCCAAACAGCATTTTACCAGTGCCGATGTGGGAAACAACAACGTAATCCTCTCGGCATATGATCCTTCCGGAAATTTGGGCGTTTGTACGGCAGTGGTGACGGTTATCGATACCATTCCTTCCGTGCTGGAACCCATCTCTAACCTGGTAATCACCTTGCCTGCGGGAATTTGTTCCACCAGGATCACTTATCCCGAAATCAAAGTAAAGGCTTCAGGACCGGTGAAACTGGAGAGAATTGCCGGTTTGGGTGCAGATGGCATTTTCCCGTTAGGAACCACGGTTGAAACCTGGAAAGCTACCGATCAATGGGGAACGGTTTCCTATGCCTCTTTTACGGTTACAGTAAAATCAGTCAATGCTGCTCCTGTACTGGATACGGTTAATGATATTACCGTAAATGAAGACACGGCTCCTTTTGAAATTCCGCTTTCCGGCATCGGATTCGGGAATGACTGTCTTTCACAGCAAATCATCTCTCTTGAAGTGTCAAACAGTAAGGAATCTTTGCTCATGCTCACAAGCGAGTATGTCAACGGTGCTGCTACCGGCAAGTTGCTGGTTACTTTGATGCCGGGTGAAAGCGGGGAAGCGGTTATTACCCTTAAATTGAAAGACTCCGGAGGAACCGATGGAGATGGAGTAGACACCACTGTGAAGAGTTTTAAAATTACCGTAAATGCAGTGAACGATCCACCTCAGGTGAATCCGATACCCGACCAGACGGTGATCATCCCCGGATCTCTGTCCGTGAATGTGGCTTCCGCTTTCATTGATGATGACGAGGGGGATCTCCTTACCTATTCTGTTACCAGGAGTGACGGAAGCTCCCTGCCGGCTTGGATGACTTTTTCCGGAGCCACCGGGTTGCTGACCGGCATACCTGAAGCCCCGGATCAGGGAGTGACAGAGATTAAAGTGGTGGCTACCGATAAGGCAGGGGCCAAGGCACAGGATATTTTCCTGGTTCTGGTTACCAGTCCTGTTTCCGCTAACCTGGAAGTAACGGCCATTAAGGGGACCACGCCGTTAACGGGAGGATTTGATGTTACCCTGCTGGTTAAAAACGGTTCTGTTTATGATCAGGTTCTGAAAGCTCCCTTCTGTGCTTCAGGAACCTGTACCTTTTATAACCTGCCGGCAGGTAACTATCTTGCTCTGGCCAAGGTAACCGATGTGAGTATGAATCCGGGACTGATGAATACATGGTACGAATCGGCCGCTTCTGTATCAGGAGCTGCCGGCATTGAAATCAATGCTCCGGGAACAAAATCAGTCCGGATCACTATGATCTCCTCCCCGGTAGTGGCGGGAGATTATAAAATCATGGGGGCGGTGGTAAGAAAGACCGGAACTCCCGATCTGATCGAACAGGGAAAGGACCCGGTATCATCACCTGCTTCTGGAATTAGCATGTTATTGAAACAGAACGGAGCTGTCATTGCCACTGTTTTGACCGGAACAGACGGCAAATACTCCTTTGAAGGGCTTCCAGCCGGTGAATATGAGGTTTGGGTCGATATCCCCGGTTATACCCAGGACATTACCCAAAATGTGATCATGAATGCTGCCAATCCGGTCCAGACCAATGTGAATTTCACCATTTGGACGGTGGAAGGCGGCACCCACATCATCTCATCGGTCATTCAAACTGAAAATCCCTTTGAATCAGTCCTTTATCCCAATCCGACTACTGGTTTGGTGAATGTGGATATTACCTGGAACGGGATACGCAGGGTTGATATTTCGGTGTACAACATCCTGGGAGTGCTTGTACTGAGAAATCAATACCGGACAGGAGACCAGATTACCTTCAATATGTCGGGGAATGCTTCCGGCATATACCTTGTCAAAATCAATGCAGAAGGAATAACCTTATTGAAAGAGCTCATTTTAAACAGAAAATGAGATTGTGTTACCAATTCAGAAGAGTCGTTCCTGCTTTGGGAACGGCTCTTTTTTATACCCGGCCGGTATATCCCTGAAACAACTGCCAGGAACCAGGTGTTTGCTTCAAACATAGGTTCGATTTGCAGATTATTTGGGTTTTTCGGATAATTGAACATAATATATAAGAAAATATGTTTTATAATATTATATTTAATTACTTTTTAATGTGATATTTTGTTAAAAACAACTATATTTAAACCGGGATAAAAAAATGCAATTCATATGATTAAGTGGGATTAACTGATGTCACTTAATCATACGGCAGGTTTAGATTATAAAATGTTTATAACTCCGTAAAATAAGGGACTATGAAAAATTTCTTACTTTTTGTTTACACGAAAGTCCGGATGGCGTTCAGACTTTTCATGTGTTTGTCAATGCTAATGCTGATTTCAGCCTCTTATCATCCTGTCAGGGCACAAATTTCCAGCGGATGGGTAGATATTTTCCCCCCCTCGGGAGGTTTTTCCATCGATGGTGATTTGTATGCGAATTATCCAAAAACAAATCCCCTTCATGGTGACTGGCTGCAGGTTTTAACAAATCCAAGGGATTCTTCCATGTTTTACAATACGGGGCAGGCTGTATATCCAGCCTATGCTTTTCATTTGTACGATCTCTGGAATAATTCCGGTGATTCTATATTTACTAAAGGTAAAGTGAACACCAATCCCAATGATGTGGCCAATTATACCTGGGGCCTTGGCAAAGCGGTTGGAAAATCAGACATGAATCATGTCCTGATGTATTATAAAATTGCCGAAGACGGTGACTTGTGGGGGTTCTTTGCTGCGGACCGTTTCACAGGGGGTACGAACGATTCCTATCTTGACTTTGAATTTCTCCAGAACACATTAAAGATGAATCCTGACGGGACTTTTTCCAGCGAGGGTCCCAACGGTGGACGGACTGTGGGAGATTTTGTCCTTGCCATAGGATTCAGTGCCAATCCTACTTTTAAAGTTTATCAATGGGAAAATGTAGGTGCAGGTTTGTATAATTATGTGGAATACAACACTATACCGGCTGGTACAGTATATGGAGCAGCCAACAAGGTAGATACTCCCATCCCTGTGCCCTGGTCTGCATTTGGGGCTAATACTTATTCAAAGAACCAATTCATCGAAATGGCGGTTAACCTGACTGAACTGCTGGGGCAAACCATCAACCCCTGTCTGGATGTTCACATTAAAACCATTTTTATCAAAACTAAAGTGTCGTCCGGTGGAAATTCAGGAGTGGAAGACTTTTTCAAACCTCTTCAGGTAAAGCCCATCAGCCTGGGTAATGCCAATGCGGGTAACGACCAGTCGGAATGTAACGAAGGCGATTATACCACTTTTTCACTGGCCGGAGAAGCACTTCCCAGCCCGGGTTATGTATTTAAATCTGCCTTATGGAGAGTAATTTCATGGACTGGCACACAGGAACCTGATATCCATAATCCTTCTGATTTAAATAGCACAGTGGATATTTATGATGGAAAGGCTACGCTTGAACTGACCGTAGTTACCAATAAATCAGGTTACCCGGATATGATTTGTACAGCACTTGATACGGTGGTTCTTACTGTTTATCCTGCGCCTGTGACCTATCCGGTCAGTAATGCCACTTTATGCAACGGAGCTACGTCAGGGCCATTTACTTTCTCCAGTCCAACCCCGGGCGTGACCTTTTCTTGGACCTCTACGGCCGATATCGGCTTTGGGACCAGCGGCACCGGGCCAATCAGCAGCTTTACGGCAACCAATAAAACCGGCTTTCCCGTCACGGTCACAGTTAGTGTCACCGCCTCCATCGAAGCGTGTACAGGGGAACCGATGACTTTCACCATGACGGTGAATCCCACTCTCGATCCGGATTTTACAGGACCTGCCGGACCGGTTTGTCCTTTATCTGGGAATGAATATGCGGCACCTGCCGGTTCGGATTATTCCTGGTCGGTTTCCGGAAACGGGAGTATCAGCGGTGCTTCCAATCTGCAAACGGTGACCGTGATCGCCGGATCAACCTGCAATGCCTCATTCACCCTGACTCTTGATTTCAAGGATGTAAACGGATGTGATGCCTCCAGCGATAAAACAGTTTTGGTGAATGATACCCAGGCTCCTACCTGGACCACGGCAGCCGGTTCGCTTGACCGGACGGTGGAATGCAGCGATGGGGCCGGACTGACCGCGGCACAGGCCCTGTACCCGGTAGCCAGCGATCTTTGCGACGCCGATGTGACCAATATAGTGAAGACCGCCGGAACCTTTGTTCCCGGAGTATGTCCGCAGAAAGGAACCTACACCAACACCTGGAAGGTGACGGACGACTGCGGGAACACCAGCACGACCTACACACAGGTGATTACCATCTTGGATACCCAGGCTCCTACCTGGACCACGGCAGCCGGTTCGCTTGACCGGACGGTGG
>CAYWTT010000046.1:0-14458 GCA_964461245.1 uncultured Prolixibacteraceae bacterium
TGTTGGTGGAAGCACCCATATTGCGGAAAATATTCCCGGCATAGTAAAGTACCACATTGATCCCCACAAATTGCTGGAAGATCGACAGCATGATCCCGATGAATATGACAAGGAAACCGTATGACAACCAGGGTGCATTGTGTTCCACAAGAGTTTCCTTGATTTCCGCAAGAATCTGGGGGGCCTGCTTTTCACCTGAAATCTTTTGGAGCACCTTCAGTGCTTTATCCTCTTTCCCTTTTAGGACCAGGAACCGGGGAGTTTCAGGAATGAAAAAAAGAAGGATAATGAAAATCCCGGCAGGAATGGCCCCGGAAAAGAACATCCAGCGCCAGCCCTGGTTGATCAGCCACTGCTCATCACCCTGCCGCGCGATGAAGTAGTTGACAAAGTAAATGACCAGCATACCGAAGATAATGGCGAACTGGTTGAAAGATACCAGCTTGCCGCGTGATTCAGCCGGAGCGATCTCCGCTATATACATGGGGGAAATCATGGAAGCCAGTCCGACCCCGATTCCTCCGACAATACGGTACACCACGAATGAATAAACAGGCAATACCCCGAAAAAGTTGAATGTTTCAGGTTTCCAGGTACCGATGGCAGAAATGAAGAAGGCAACAGCCGCTACGAACAGGCCATTTCTGCGTCCTAGTGAACGGGAGACAAATCCGGCCAGGGATCCGCCGATGATGCAACCGACCAGGGCAGCTGCCAATACAAAGCCTTTGACGGCATCGACCGTGTCTTTCAGCTCAGCAGGATCAACAGGAACAGGACGGCTGACAAACCTGACCACCCAGAGCAACACCAGTAACAAAATGAAGCCGCCGATTACCAGCCCTTTTTTTCGGCCGAGTAGTTTGACAATCTGACCGGTAATGATGCCGAAGATCAGGAATAGGACAACGGAAAGCAACAACTGATACTGGTTAATAACAGACACGATGTCGGAAACATAATGATATCCCCCGTCCTGAACACGGTAAATGAAAAACTCAACCAGTGATTTTTCGGCTCCGTTAACCACAGCTGTATCATATCCGAAAAGAAGTCCGCCCAGGGTGGCGACAAGAGTAAGCAACACGATGTATAGCGGATTCCCTTTCTGAAAGGATCCTGATGCCTGTGATGAAGAAGGTTCAACGTATGACATAGGTAAATTGTTTGATGAATGGTTAACCGGCAAGGGGAGAACCGGGAGTCCTCCCCTTGCCGGGGTGAATTATCAGATATAACTGGCAATCAATTGTTCCAGCAACTCCTGCTTGCCGCTGATCTGGGCGGGTTCGCCCAACTTAGCGGCCGCTGCACAGAGTTCAGGAAGGGTCATTTTACCGGATTCAAAATCGGCGCCAGGACCTGCATCGAACGAAGCATACCGTTGGGAGCGCCGTTTCAGGTAATCCGACTCATTCAATATCCTGTCGGCCACAAGCAATGCGCGGGCAAAAACATCCATCCCAGACACATGGGCAATGAAGATATCTTCAAGATCTGTAGAGTTACGGCGGGTTTTGGCATCGAAGTTAATACCCCCGTCGGTGAAACCACCAGCCTGCATGATCTCCAGCATGGCTTCCGATATTTCGTAAATATTGGTCGGGAATTCATCGGTATCCCATCCGTTCTGGTAATCACCCTTGTTTGCATCGATCGATCCCAGCAATCCGGCATCGGCAGACACCCTGAGTTCATGGGCAAATGAATGCCCTGCCAGAGTAGCATGGTTGACCTCCACGTTGATTTTGAAATCCTTATCCAATCTGTTTTTACGAAGGAATCCGATCACAGTGGCAGCATCAAAATCATACTGGTGCTTGGTGGGTTCCATCGGTTTGGGTTCCACGAAGAAGGTGCCTTTGAATCCCTGTTTCCGGCCATAGTCGCGAGCCATGGAGAGAAACATTGCCATATGTTCCAGCTCCCGTTTTGTATTGGTGTTGTGGAGGCTCATGTAACCTTCACGCCCTCCCCAGAAAACATATCCTGTTCCGCCCAGGGCAATGGTCGCATCAATGGCGTTTTTGATTTGCACGGCTGCATTGGCCACCACCTTGAAATCAGGATTGGTGGAGGCACCGTTCATATACCTCGGATTGGAAAAGACATTAGCTGTCCCCCACAGCAGTTTGACACCGGTCGCCTTCTGACGTTCCCTGGCAAACTCCACCATAGTGGCAAGCCTTTTTTCAATCTCAAATACCGATCCGGACCCAACCACATCGGTATCATGGAAACAGTAATAGGGAATCCCCATCTTGGTAATGAACTCAAAAGCGGCATCCATCCGGGACTTGTTTTTATCCATCAGAGAGGCCTCCGCATCCCAGGGGAAGATTTTTGTACCGGGGCCGAATGGGTCCTCACCGGTTCCGCAAAGGGTATGCCAGTAGGCCACGGCAAAACGCAGGTGTTCTTTCATGGTCTTCCCCGCAACCACCTTATTTTCATCATACCATTTGAAGGCGAGCGGATTGTGTGAACCGGGTCCTTCAAACCTGATCTTTCCAATGCCAGGAAAGAATTCCTTATTTCCAACAAAATACTCCATAACTAATCATTTAATTATTGAACAAAATATTAATACCCATTAAACAATACCTTTAAGGTGATCCAGCCATCTTTGGTAAGCTTCCTGATATCGGGCGGTTTTAGAATGGTCGGGGTCAATGGTTTCCAATTTTTTCAGATTTCTGAATGCATCGCCGAAGGAAGGGTAAAAGCCCGATCCAATCCCGGCCCCCCGTGCTGCCCCGATGGAACCGTCGGTATTGTAAAGTTCAATGACCGCTCCGGAAATTCCGGCAAGGGTCTCCCTGAAAACAGGACTCAGGAACATATTTGCTTTCCCGGCCCTGATCACGGAAGGGTGAATACCGGTGTTTTCCATAATGTCCATCCCGTATTTCAGAGAAAAAACAATTCCTTCCTGGGCGGCTCTGAAAAGGTGAGCCGTCCGGTGAATGTTAAAATTAAGCCCGTAAATACCGGCACCGGTCTCCCTGTTTTTCAACACCCTCTCGGCACCGTTCCCGAAAGGGAGAATGGAGAGGCCTTCCGACCCAATGGCAATTTCACCTGCCAGTCTGTTCATATCATCATAAGTCAGGTTTTCCCCTGCAACCTTTTTCATCCAGGAGTTCAGTATCCCGGTTCCGTTGATACAAAGCAGAACCCCCATCCTGGGTTTTTCAGCGGTATGGTTTACATGGGCGAAAGTGTTTACCCGGGATGCCGGATCAAAAAGTATCTCTTCACTCACTCCATATACTACTCCAGAGGTTCCTGCAGTGGTAGCCACCTCCCCGGGGTTAAGCACATTGAGCGATAAGGCATTGTTGGGCTGATCCCCTGCCCGGTAACAGACCGGCGTTCCTTCCGCAAGACCCGTTTCAGCAGCGGCTTCCCGGCTCAGCCGGCCCTGTTCTCCGAAAACCGGCACCAGCTTCGGGATCACTGAAGAGTCAAAACCGTAATGATCCAGCAAGAGCCGGGCCGGGCTGTTTTCCCTGAAATCCCAGAGGATACCCTCAGACAAACCGGTAACGGTGGTGCAGATTTCTCCGGTCAGTTTCAGGGCCACATAATCGCCCGGCAGCATGATCTTATCCAAACGATCAAAGTTGCCGGGTTCATTTTCCATGACCCACTTCAGTTTGGACGCGGTAAAATTCCCGGGTGAATTCAGCAGATGGGAAAGGCAGCGTTCCCCACCGATCTCTGCAAAGGCCTTTTCACCCAGGCGGGCAGCCCGGCTGTCACACCAAATGATGGAGGGACGGATCAGCTGCCTGTTCCTGTCGACCATTATCAATCCATGCATCTGGTAAGAGATGCCGATGGCTCCCACAGCTTCTGGCTTGATCCCGGAAACCGTCAATACATCGGCCAGTGCCAGTTTCAGATTCTTCCACCAAAGTTCTGGCTCCTGTTCCGCCCAACCCGGTTGAAGAGCTGTAATCTGCATCTCCTGACGGGGATAAAATGCCGAAGCGATACATTCACCCGATTCACCCAAAACAAGGGAAGCCTTTACCGAGGAACTACCGATATCGAAACCCAATAAGTACATAATTATCTGTATTTTAATAATAAATAATTCTCAAACTGTTCTGGTATGTTTTATACACACATCCCATATTCTAACCATTCCAAAAAACAATCTGCGTTTTACAAGCTGTTTATAAAGAGGAACGGAGTTTCAGACTGGTCGGAACCATAAACCGGACCGGTTGGCCTGTGTTGACAAATTCAGCCGCCTTTTGTCCCATCAGCTCAAAATCGGTGGAGATGACGGTGATTCCGTTTTTGACATATTTTTTCATCGGGGTTTCGTTATAGGAAATAACCCCGGCATCCTTCCCGATCGCCAGCTCTTTTTCACTGCACTGATCGAGAAACCGGGCAAGCGTCCGGTCACTCACGAGAAAAAAGAGATCGCCCTTTTCAACCCTGAATGTTTTAGGATCCTCAATCACTTTAAAGGGTATCTGATATTCCCGGACAAATTTCAGAAAATGGTCGATGGCTTCTCTCGGATGATAGGTAAATGGCGGATAATAAAAAATAAAGCGCTTATAAGGTCTGATCTTGTCCAGGTTTTCTTTCAGACAGTGGAAAACCGGTTCTCCAAAATCCTGCGCCACATAGGAAGCATTCGGTGCCGAATTGATCTTCCAGTCAATTACCAGCAGTTTATCCGGCGGAATTTTTCCAGTTATCGCCTGCACCTTCGGATGGTTGAAGTTCATGATCACATAACTGCTGTACTTCCCGATGCTCTCCTTAATGATGGTCTCAAATACCCGGATATTGTAATGGTGGAAATGGAGATCCACTTTGATATCTTTTCTCAGATGTTCGCGGAAAGCATGGTACAGGACCTCTTTGTAAGCCTTAAATGTATCCAGGAACAGAAGCACCCGGGTGATTTTCCTTGCCACAAAATACCCCCTGTTGGGTACGGCTTCCACCACGCCGCGTTGCTTCAGATCATTATATGCTTTGAAAACCGTATCTCTCGACAACTGACACTCCTTCATCAACTGGTTCACAGAAGGGAGCATGTCGCCGGGGTTCAACTGATTATTGCTGATGGCATCTTCCACCGCATCTATCAACTGCTTGAATTTCAGTACACTTGAATCCTGCCTGATCAGAAATTTGAAATCTGGCATATCACTCAACGGGTTAATGGTTTAATCAGTCCGAAGATATCCTGCTTGTTAGGGCTGGATTCCTGTTCTGTTCTGTTCTTCAAAAGTAGATTATTTTTTAACTATTCTTACCTTTGCTCTGTGAATAAAACTTAAAACACCTTTTAGCAATGAATCTATCTGAGCTGATTTTGAAGAACCGGAGCTATCGCCGCTTTCATGAAGCAGAACCGGTAACCGGGGAGCAGTTAAAAAAGTGGATCGGGCTGGCACGGTATACTGCATCAGGCAGGAACATGCAACCGCTGAAATACATAGGGATTACCGATAACGCACTGAAATCGGAACTTTTCCCCTGTCTGGCCTGGGCAGGGTACTTGCCGGATTGGGAAGGTCCCGGTGAAGGGGAGCGTCCTGCAGCATACATTGCCGTTTTGCAAGACAAGTCGGTCAGTAAAAACCGGTACTGCGATGATGGCCTTGCCGTTCAATCCATCCTGCTGGGAGCGGTGGAAGAGGGATATGGCGGATGCATCATCGGATCGTTTAACAAGATGAAGGTGACCCGTTTGCTGGAGATTCCCGAACACATGGAAATCCTGTGGATACTCGCACTGGGAAAACCGGCCGAAAAAGTGGTGATTGAAGAAATGAGAGGAAACGATGTCAAATACTGGCGGGATGAAAACAGTGTCCATCATGTCCCCAAAAGAAGCCTGGATGAATTGATCCTGGCACTGAAATAACAAAAGAGGTTGTCATAAAAGACCTCTTCCGTGGCCATTTATCCTCTTACAAAAAGCGCTTTGATTATATGTGCCGCCATTTTTGGATTCTCCTTCAGTCTCCGGGTGGCATAACCAAACCAATCCTTTCCGAAAGGTACGTATACTCTCATCAGATGCCCTCTTTTGATGATTCTGCTCCTCAATTCCGGCGTTACCCCATATAACATCTGAAATTCATATTTATCGTGCGGGACCCGGTATTTTTCAATCAGCTGGTAAGCTGCCTCCACGAGGTATTTATCATGGGTGGCAATCCCGGCATATATCCCGTTCTTTAACATATATTCGAGAAGAAGCAGGTAATTGTCGCGGATTTCCTGGTGCCCTTTGTAGGCAATAGCTGCCGGTTCGATATAAATTCCTTTGCAAAGTCTGAAATTGAGGGGGAACTCTTGGGTATGTATGTCCATCATGGCTTCCAGGTCGGCCATTGAACGGTGAAGATAGGCCTGTAACACCAAACCGACATGGTGCGGGAACTCCGCTTTCAGTTTCCGGTAGAGATCAATTTCCATATCCACACACTGGGAATCTTCCATATCCACCCGAATAAAACTGTTTTTAGCGCTGGCATGAAGCAGAATTTCCCGAATATACCGATAACACACTTCCTTATCGATCAACAATCCAAACATGGTAGGCTTGACCGAAAAATTACCCTTAATGCCTTCCGATGTAAAACGGTCAATGATCTCTATATATTTCTGTTTGTTCACCTCTGCTTCTTCCAGCGTCCTGATAAATTCTCCCAGCAGATCGATGGTCACCTCCGAACCGGATGCACCCAGCTCTTTTGAAACCCTTATCCCATCTTCAACAGTCTTTCCGGCAATATAACGACAGGAAAATATCCATACCAAACGAGGTGGCATATATGGCAAGATATTGGCTATTAATCTATTAATCATTTCTTATGATAATAATTGTTTTTAAGACTTCACAATTGAATGGTTAAAAATACAATGAGCGTATTCCTAATTCAATGATGTTTATCAGACCATAATTATGATTTTATGCATGTTTTTGCAATAACTTACTGTATATCTGATTATTAAAAAAAAATGAGTTCTATTCGCGTATATAACTGAAAAAATTATCTTTGTCATCTGAAAAAAATGATCAAGATGAAAGGTACTTCATTAATTGTGGCCATTGTGTTGTCAGTAGCTGTTGTCATTTTATACGTGTTGCATTTTACCGGTACAGGAAGAAGCAGGAACAGCTCCTCTGACGCCCAGCAGGCAGGGGAAATGGGTGCAGCAAAGATTGCGTACGTCAAAGCTGATTCACTGATCCTGAATTATGATCTTGCTCAGTTTCTTCATGAAGAATTCACCAAGAAACAGGAGGCTTTCACCAACGAATACGGGGCAAAAAGAAGTGCTTTTGAACGTGAAGCCGGTGAGTTTCAGCAGAAACTCCAGCGCGGAGGCTTTTTAACAGAGCAACGGGCCATCCAGGAACGGGACAGACTGGTCAATAAAGAACAGGAGATCAACAGACTGGATCAGGAGTTGTCGGCTAAACTGGCCGAGCTGCAGCAGGCAAATCAGAAACAGTTGATCGACAGCCTGATCAATTACCTGAAGATTTACAACATAGGCAAGAAATTTGATTATATCCTGAACTCGGCCGATGTGCTTGTCGGTCCTGAGGCCAGCAATATTACCAATGAAGTTTTGCAGCAGATGAACAAAAGATACCAGGCTGCAAATCCCAAAAAATAGAGAATCATCGGTTTCCCTTACTGAATCCGGGTTTATGCCCGGATTTTTTTATTTTATTCATCAGTATCAGAGATATGTTTGCCAATTCATATTTCAGTAAATCGAACAGTTTCAGAGCCTATGTCACTGAACCGGTAGATTGCAGTACCGGCATGATTGTGGTCATCCCCTGCCTCATGGAACCCGATATTCTGGAGACGCTCCGTTCCTTGCAGGAATGTCAACCGGTGGAGGGTATTACGGAAGTGATGCTCCTGGTCAATGAATCGGAAAGCTGTTCAACGGAAGTTTCTGATTTTAACCTGCAGACCCTCTCTTCTGTGAAGGGATGGCTGGAGCAAAACCGTATGAACAAGCTCCGCATTTTTCCGATCGGTCCGGTCAGGTTTCCCGCGAAATGGGCGGGAGTCGGTCTGGCCAGGAAAGCCGGCATGGACGAAGCGTTATATCGCTTCAACCAGCTGAACAATCCGGATGGGATTATTGTTTCGCTCGATGCCGACACGGTCGTTGAATCCAACTACCTGGTCGCCCTTGAAGCATATTTTAACACTCATCCTGAGGATGCCGGAGCCACCATCCGGTTCAGCCACCGGACTGAAGGAATGCCCGACAGGCAGGTAAAGGGGATCCGTTTGTATGAGCAATACATGTACTATTACAAGCACGCCCTGGACTATGCGGGATATCCCCATGCCCTGTATACCATCGGATCGGCTTTTGCCGTCAGAGCTGCAGCTTATATGAAAAGGGGAGGCATGACGCGAAGGAAGGCGGGTGAGGATTTTTACTTTCTTCAGACGCTGACCCAGTCCGGTCATGTGGGTGAGATCGAATCAACCTGTGTCTATCCGTCGGCCAGGGTATCGCAACGGGTTCCTTTCGGGACCGGCCCTGCAATGAAAAAATGGATGGATGGCTCCGATGAACTGGAAGTAACTTTCAATCTGCAGGCATTTACCGATCTGAAATTTCTGTTTTCAGAAAGAGAGCTTTTTTACAGGTCTATGGGGGAAAACCTGTCCGGATTGGTCAAATCACTGCCTGAGCCAGTTTGCGCATTTATATCAGAGGAGGGATTGACAGAGGATATCTTGCAATTAAGCATGAATTGCGGCCGGGCAGAGATTTTCAATACCCGTTTTTTTCAGCTCTTCAATGCATTCCGCATACTTAAATTCCTGAATTTTTCCCATCCGCGCTTTTATGATAAGGTCGCTGTCAAGAGATGTCTGGATGAGTTGGATAAAATAGAGAAGGGACGCTGACCGCGTCCCTTCTCTATTTACCTCAGGCTTTTATTCAGCAGGTAATATACCTCATTCCACCTGAGTTCCTTTTTGAATTCAGAAATCTGTGTGTCGTCATCTATCAGTAAAAACTCAATATCAGCCATCTCGGCAAAATCTTCAAGAAATTCCTTGTTAACAGCCTGGCTAAAAGCGGTATGATGAGCGCCACCGGCAAGTATCCAGGCGGCTGCCCCGACCTGAAGATCAGGTTTGGGTTTCCACATAGCGCGGGCAACCGGCAGATTGGGAAAATCTGCATCAGGGGTCACCACATCGACCGCATTCACGATCAACCTGAAGCGATTACCCAAATCGATTACCGAAGCATTTATGGCGGGCCCGTCTGGCACATTGAAAACCAGACGTGCCGGATCGGCTTTCCCGCCGATTCCGAGCGGATGCACTTCCAACCGGGGTTTATTAGCCGCAATAGAAGGGCAGATTTCCAGCATATGCGCTCCCAGTACTTTCATGCCGGCAGGATCGAGATGATAGGTGTAATCTTCCATGAACGAAGTTCCCCCCGGTAATCCGGCTCCCATTACTTTCAGTGCACGGACCAGTGCGGCGTGTTTCCAGTCGCCTTCGGCCCCGAATCCGTATCCCTGGGCCATCAGGCGCTGAACCGCCAAACCGGGAAGTTGCTCGAGTCCATGCAAATCTTCAAAAGTGGTGGTGAAAGCAGTAAAACATCCTGCTTCGAGAAATGCCTTTATCCCCAGTTCATAACGGGCCTGCACCCGCACATTGGTGTGAAATTCACCCCCTGGCAGCCCGTCTTTATCCACATCAAAAAGGGTCAAATATTCATCGACCAGGTTGGCCACGTCGGCTTCCGAAACCTCTTTGATCGATTTTACCAGGTCGCCGATCCCAAATCCGCTGACAGAAAAGCCAAAACGGATCTGAGCTTCCACTTTATCCCCTTCAGTCACTGCCACTTCCCGCATATTATCACCGAATCGGGCTACCCGGCCATTCTGCCAGTCGTGCCAGGCAACAGCTACCCTTGCCCAAATCCCTACCTTTTTGCGGATATCTTCGTCTTTCCAATGTCCCACCAGAACTTTGCGGTTCTTCCTGAGCCGGCTCACAATAAATCCGTACTCCCTCCCTCCGTGCGCAGATTGATTCAGATTCATGAAATCCATGTCAATATCGGCAAAGGGAATATCACGGTTGAACTGGGTATGCAAGTGTAGCAGGGGTTTGTTCAGAATGCGAAGCCCGGCTATCCACATCTTGGCCGGAGAAAAAGTGTGCATCCAGGTTATCACTCCCACGCAATTGGAAGCAGAATTGGCTTCTATACAAAGTTTCAGGATTGATTCAGAGGTAATCAGTACCGGTTTGAATACCACTTTCACAGGTATCTTTTCACAGCTGTTCAGAGAATTTGCGATTTCCATGGAATCCTTATCCACCTGTTGCAATGTCTTTTCGCCATATAAATCCTGACTTCCCGTAGCAAACCATACTTCCAGATTTGAAAATTTTTTCATCGTTTTATCATTTAGTTGTATAAGTAAAGGTAATGAATTTTTTAAAAGTACGAATAACTTTTATTCTGTTTTTAACTGGGCAGCAGCAGACTTGATTATTTCCCAGGCCCGGATGACATGCCTTTCTTCAGTGTGTGTCTGGGCGATGCAGAAACGCAATACCACTTTCCCGCCCAATCTGGTATGGGTAAAATAGATTTCACCCCCGCGGTTGATCCCATCCATCAAGGCCAAGTTTTCCTCATCGGTTCCCCGGTATCGGAAGCAGACCAGATTCAGCGGAGGTTCAGTTACCAACTCAAAATCCTCCGACTCCCTGATCCAGGAGGCAAATTCTCCCGCCATTCTGACGTGATACCGGATCAAGTTCCGCAATCCCTCTTCTCCGTAATGACGGATCACAAACCAGAGTTTAAGCGAGCGGAACCTTCTTCCCAGTTGAATATGCCAGTCACGGTAATCGAACACTTCGCCCGATTCGCTGGCTTGGTTACGCAAATACTCAGGCAGGATAGAGAAAGTATTGGTCAGATGTCGCCTGTCGGCCACCCAGAAGCAATCACAGTCAAAATTGGTAAACAGCCATTTATGCGGATTAAAGCAGAAACTGTCGGCCAGTTCCAGCCCATCGGAAAAGTGTCTGAATTCAGGACATAAAAGGGCTGCTCCCGACATGGCGCCGTCGACGTGGAGCCACAGATTTTCCTTTTTGCATATCTCGCCGATCCGTCGGATGGGATCCATTCCGTTGGAAGAAGTGGTACCGATGGTAGCGCATACAAAGAAGGGGGTGAATCCCGCGGCCCTGTCCGCCTCAATTTTTTCTTCCAGCTTTTCGGGCAACATGGCATACAGCGGATCGGTACCGATGATCCGGAGGTTTGCCCTGCCGATACCAGCAATTTTTATGGCCTTTTCGACCGAAGAGTGGGTTTGGGTGGAAACATAAGCGGTTAATCGGCCGGTAATCCCTTCTTGGTTTGAACGCATCCCGGTTATTCTTTCCCTCGCGGCAATGACTGCAGCCAGTGCAGAGGAAGAAGCCGTATCCTGGATCACCCCGCCTCCGTCGGCAAGGTAACTGAAACAGGGAGGAAGACCCAGCATGCCTGCCAGCCATTCCATAACCCTGGTTTCCAACTCGGTGGCCGACGGACTGGTAGTCCAGAGCATGCCCTGAACCCCCAGTCCCGACGACAACAGATCTCCCAGGATGGCAGGGAACGATGCATTGGCCGGGAAATAGGCATAGAAATTGGGCGACTGCCAGTGGGTAATACCGGGTAAAATAAGGCGGTCCACATCTTCCATCATGTGGTCGAACGATTCTCCGGAAACCGGGGGTACCTCAGGAAGAGCGTTAAAAATTTCGCCGGGTTTTACCTGCGACAGAACAGGAAATTTTTCCACCTGTTCATAGTAAGCAGCAATCCAGTCGATCAGCTTCCTGCCCTCGGTCCTGAACTGCTCGGGTGTCATATGATAGTTTTCCATAGTACAATAGATATTGTGGGAATTCAGACCTTAATGGAAAAATTGAGGTAACTGCCGGTGTAAGGAGCTTTTGAAATCTCCACATTTCTGACCCTGGCCAGCGGCGGACCGATCCAAAGGTAATCCACCAAGGTATCCAGTTCGTCCTTTTCCCCTTCCGCCATGATGATGACCCTGCCTCCCCCGCTGTTTCTGACATAACCTGCGAGATGCAACTCCTGAGCCTTGGATCGGACGAAGTACCGGTACCCTACTCCCTGTACCCGGCCTTCTACCGTTATCTCGTAATTCAGGAGCATCTTATCCTTGAACGGCCTGACATCCTAAATCATTACATGCGTGGGTGCCTGGCTGAAAAGTGCCACGGTTTCGTCCTGTACGAGCGCCCAGATGCAATATACGCCCAAGGCCGTTCCCAGGGGAAAGTTCAGCAGGTTGATCACCGAAAGTATCAGCGTTAGAATTCGTGCCCATTCTTTATGCTTCATCAGCCCGATGCCGGCAATGATGCCAGGAATGCTCAGCAGAAAGAAAAAAGCGGCAATGATGTTTCCGATCAGCGGTAAAATCAGGTTGGCATCTTTGTCACTGACAAGCACCCCAATTGTGCTAAGAATAACAAGAATGGCAATTCCCATCACCATTCCGAAAATACCGAATCCGATCTGCAGTGCAGCAATTACATTTACATGTTTTTCCATGGCAATTCTGATTTATCCGATAAAATTACGAAATGCTGGTCATTCCATACACATCGCAAATATTTTTTGGGTCAGATTCAACATTTTTAAAAGCTGCCGGTTTTTAAAAGAAACAATATGAATAAAACCGGAGTAAATTTGCAGCATAATCGGAGAGTGTGATGAACGAATTTTTAAAAACATTACTGCCTGCTTTGGTAATTTTAGCATTGGCATTTATCGGATTAGGCATAACCATACTGCTAAAAAGGGGTGGAAAATTTCCCAATACCCATATTCACGGAAACAGACAATTGAACAAGCAGGGTGTGAACTGTGCGCAGAGCGATGACCGGATAGAGCAGCTAAAAGCAAAGAAGACAGCGAATTTCCGTAATGTTACCCTCCTGAAAAAACAGGATGGCCAAAGCTGTCAGCCGCTGTAGCTATTCCGAGAGGTAATCTCTGAAATGATCGGACATGTAAATTTTATTGAAACCTGTGTCATCGGAGTAAATAAAATAGACCTCAATCCCGGGGATCTTTTTCAGCAACTCCACACTTTTTTCAAGCCCGAGCACCATGAAAGCAGTGGCAAGCGCGTCGGCTGTCATGCAATCGTCAGCCAGCACTGTAGTACTGAGCAGGTTTTGTTCAGCCGGGTACCCGGTGTGGGGATCGATCTCATGGGCGAACTTTTTCCCGTTCTCCACATAGAAATTTCGGTAATTCCCCGAGGTGGCCAATGCCCTTCCCGAAAGTTTCAGCACCGTTTGAATGTCTTCACTGCCATAAAATGCCGTTTCATCCGGCTTGCTGATCCCGATACTCCATGGATTTCCTTTTGCATTGACTCCCTTTGCCACCACTTCTCCTCCGATTTCGACCATAAAATTTTTACAGCCCTTCCCAGCCAGGAATTTTCCGATAATATCGCAGGTATACCCTTTGGCAATGGCGCTCATATCGAGCATAATCCCGGTATTTTCCTTGACAATCTGCCCCTTGTCCAGTTTTACCTTTTGATAACCTACTAACTGAAGAATAGAGTCAATGAGGGATGGGGTGATCTTTTGCCGGTTTTTAAAACCAAAACCCCAGGCATTCACCAGGGGGGCTACCGTGATATCAAAGGCCCCGCCCGAAAGTTCCGAAATCTCCATCGAACGGTTAAAACAGTTGACAAACAGGCTGTCCAATTCAACCGGCTGATTGTTATTGACCCTGGAAATCTGTGATTCCGGATTGAAGGTTGAAAATAGCAGGGTCAGTTTTTCAAACTCCTTCTCAATTTCCGGTTTAATATCCTTTCCTCCGGAAATTTCATACACGATATGATAAACCGTTCCGTATACCTGTCCTTCATTATACACATACCGGGCTGTTTGGGTACAACCCGGAAAAATCAGCATCCAGGCTACGACATACAAAGCCGGAAACAGGATGCAAGGGGATGCAGATCTGATCTTACGGTCAAAGATGGTTCCTTTCATGACTGGAATAAAATGAAAAGCAAAGTTATACGGTAATTCTATTCGTGTTTCTTTTTAAACCGGTAAATCAGGTAAATCACAAAACCAACACCCAGGATAAGAAAAAGCCAGGAGAGTTCGGAATAGTACTTGTCGAGCAGTTCTTTCTGGGTATAAAGGAAGTAGCCGAGTGCTGCCAGGATCACATTCCAGATACCGGATCCGATGAGGCTGAAGAGAATAAAGTCTTTCAGGTTCATGCGTGCCAGTCCTGCCGGGAGGGAGATGAGCTGGCGGAAACCTGGTACATGGCGTCCGATCAGAGTGGAGGACTGACCGTGGCG
>CAYWTT010000047.1:0-14428 GCA_964461245.1 uncultured Prolixibacteraceae bacterium
GTCATCCAGGCCTTACGGAAAGTCTCCCAGGAAACCGGTTTGTTCGTCTGTTCCGAAATGGGAAGACAGCAATTGAATATAAAAAGAAGTGTAGGAGAAAACCTGCTTAAATACGGTTATTGTGTGCATCCCGACAAGCTGAATCCTGAAATTCATCCTGAACAGGGACCGGTATGGGAATGGGTTTACGAAAACCGGAAAGATGTTTACAATCGCCTGGGTGCGAACATTTACCGTGAAGGAGCCGGCGCCGTCAGGGATCTTGATACCCAGACGATGGAAGAGCTGCGGAATATTTTTACCGAAACCGGCGGGGAAAGGTTGTTCCAGATCATTGAGTTTTTTACCTCAGAATAAGATATTATGCATTCCGAACATCAGATTTCCTGGCAGAATTACCAGAAAAATATTGCAGACGATCACTATTATTATGTGAGGAGTTGCATCCGGCAAACTTTTTTCCCCGGATCAGAGGCTGCATTTTTGAATATTCTCCGCCATCAGCTGGGGAAAGATGTATTGGATGATCCCCGGCACACCTCCTGCAGCGGGATCGGATACCATTCCGATATTGTTCCGCTGGAGACCATAATGACCATCGTGGCCCGGCAATTTGCCCTGATGACTGAAACCGGATACAGGAATTTCCTGGTGTCGTGTGTCACTTCCTTCGGGATTTACAACGAAATCCTTCACATGTGGGAACATCACCCGGAGATTTTGGAAAAAATAAGGGAGCATCTTTGGAAAGCCACAAAAAGAGAGTTCGTGATCCCTGAAAACCTGGTTCATACTTCCGATGTAATCTATAAATTCAGAAAGGAGATATATGCCCAGTCTCAATACTCGCTGGTTTATGCAAATAACGATCAGCCGTTGCGCATAGCTGAGCATGTGGGTTGCCATTATGCCAAAATATTTCCCGACAAAGGGGTAGGGGGAGCTGAATTCCCCAAAGTACTGTCGGGGATGATCGAAGCCTGGGGAGGTGAAGTGGTGGACTATCCTGAAAGAAGGCACTGTTGCGGCTTTGGCTTCAGGCATTATTTAATCAGGGAGAACAGGGGGTATTCAGTGGCGAATACACGCAAGAAGATGGAATCGCTGGCCCCGTATAAAGCCGACCTGATCCTTGCCAACTGCCCGGGGTGCACTATGTTCATGGATAAATGGCAGTATACGATCGGTGAAATGGAGGGAAAGACCTATGGTCCCGACGGGCGCGGTATTCCGGTGCTTACCTATGAGGAGCTGGCCGGCCTGATATTGGGTTATGATCCATGGGATCTCGGATTGCAGATGCACCAGGTGGATGTGGAACCCCTTATGAAAAAAATGGGCATCAATTACAATCCTGAAGGAAAGTATCTGAATGCAGAAGGGAAATATCTCGGCAGGCCAATGGTGCCTGCATACTGCAGCCTGTAATCCCTGGTTTGCCCATGGCGGACCGGAACAGAGGGGTTCTTATCTCATTTCAGGTTGTATTCAGGATAAAAAGTGATCAGAAATACAAATAAGTTGAATTTCAGATTGTAGAATTGGAATGTCTGCAGAAAAAGACCGGAAAGTAGCGGTGGTGGGTGCCGGAGTGGCAGGAATAGCTGCCGCAATAACCCTGAAACAATCGGGTGTGGAAGCTGATGTCTTTGAAAAAGAGGAAACGGTCGGAGGACATCTGAAAAACTGGCATGCTTTGTTTCCCGGCAGAGAAAATGCTTCTGTAGTTTTGAGGGGCGTAGAAGAGAGCATCCTCTCCCACAATCTGAAGGTTCAAACCGGAACTATGGTTACTTCTGTCACCAGAAATGAGGACAATTACAGGTTGACCACCGAAACCGGCCTTTCAACCGATTACAAGGCGGTGGTGCTTTCCACCGGTTTCAGTCTGTTTAATGCTGCGCGGAAGGAAGAATACGGCTACGGGATCTATCCATATGTAATTACTTCTCCTGAACTGGAGAAACTGCTTGAAGATCCAGGGAAGGGATTGCTCATTGGCGGGGAACCACCCAAAAAAGTGGCTTTTGTGCATTGTGTCGGCTCGCGTGATGCCAAAGTGGGGAATCACTATTGCTCGAAAGTTTGCTGTATTACCGGAGTCAAACAGGCCATCTCGGTGAAGGAACTTTACCCGGATTGTGAAGTGATGAATTTTTATATGGACCTTCGCATGTTTGGACTGGGATATGAGGAACTGTACCAGGAGGCGCAGGAAAAATTCGGGATCAACTTCATCAGGGGGCGGGTTTCGGAAGCCGCTCCTACCTTTGATGGGGCCATTCAGGTCAAAGCAGAAGATACTTTGCTTGGCCGTCCCTTAAAGGTAAAAGTCGACTGGCTGATTTTGCTGGTAGGCATGGAACCGGATAAGATGACGGCACAACTGGCAGATTCTTTGGGAGTTGAAACCGGTTCATCCGGATTTTTTGAAGGGGAGAATAAATTTCTCAAACCAGGTTGCAGTAAGGTAGAAGGTGTGTTTATCGCCGGAGCCTGTACCGGTCCTTCCTCCATTCCCGATGCAGTGAATCAGGGACGCGCAGCCGCTGTCTCTGTGTTGGAATATTTATCCGGAAAGGAATGAACAAGGTAAAGGATAAATGGGGTTTTCGTCCGGAAACATCAAATACCCTTGATCTGGACAAAACCGATATCGACTGGTACCGCCGGATCGTTGAGAAAATTCCCGGCCTTCAGTCCTGCATCTTCTGCGGAAGTTGCGTTTCGACCTGTACGGTTAACAGGGATGGCATGAGCTTCAGGGAAATGCACCTGTTGCTTCGGCGGGGGGAGGTGCAAAAGCTGGAAAAACTGGTAGCTCCCTGCCTGCTTTGCGGAAAATGTGCACTGGTTTGTCCGAGAAATATTGACACCCGTTCGGTGATTTATAACCTTAAAATCCTGATGTATGCACCTGTCTGACCATCCCTTGTTTGTATGGCCTTTTATGGCGGGAGTCGTCTTCCTGGCGGTGTATCTGCCGCTTATTTACGGGAAGTGGCTGAAGAAAACTTCCTATAACCACTTTAAAATATTACTGGTTAACTTTTTCTCCACAGAAACGCTTGCCGCCATCAGGGAAGTGATCACTGAATCCTTGCTTCACCTGCGCATTTTCAGGTTCAATAAAAAGCTGGGTTATATGCACATGAGCCTGGCTTTTGGCTGGTTCTTGCTGATCGTGGTAGGTAAATTTGAAACCATGTTATTTACTCACGACGGACTGAACCAATTTTACCTGCCGATATTTTTCAAATACTTCTATCCAGATGGAATTCCCCAAACCTTTAAGGGTGTTTTTTTCCTGACCATCATGGATCTGCTGCTGATATTTATCCTCAGCGGACTGGTCCTTGCCTGGCTGAAGAGGTTCCGTTCGAAAATGCTGGGAATGAAGCGTACTACCCGGCATATTTTTCCCGACCGGATAGCCCTCACTTTTCTCTGGTTTATTTTTCCCTGCCGCTGGTTTGCGGAAAGCGTAACAGCCGGATTAGCCGGTACAGGTGGATTTTTTACCCTTTATTCCGGTAAAGCACTTGCCTCCTTCCTTCCCCTGGAATACCTGTTTGATCCTGCGTGGTGGGCCTATTCCATTGCACTAGGCGGTTTCTTCATTGCTTTGCCTTTCTCACGCTATATGCATATCTTTACTGAAGTAGGCCTGATCTTCCTGAAACACTGGGGCTTAAAAACCGGAGACCGGGAAAACGGATATGCCGACTTTGAGATCAACGCCTGTTCACGTTGCGGAATTTGTACCAATGTTTGCCAGCTTTCAGCCGATGCAGGAATCAATCATTCCCAGGCTGTATATTTCCTTCGGGATCTCAGGTATGACCGTCCTTCCCCTGAGGTCACGGAGAACTGCTTTCTATGCGGACGATGTTCCCAGGCATGCCCTGTGGATATCGGGATTGACTACCTGCGACTCAAGCAACGGAAAGAAGAGGTGAACGGAGCGGCTGCCCCCTATCCGTGGTCGCTGCCGGCTGTCAGACAGAACCGTTCAACAGATGTGCTCTACTTTGCAGGATGTATGTCCCACCTGACTCCCGGCATCATGCAATCCACCAAAGAAGTGCTGAAAAAGGCAGGCATCAGGTATTCTGTCCTGGATGAGGAGGGAGGCATCTGTTGCGGACGTCCGGCCATGCAGGCAGGATTTGCTGATCAGGCCAAAGCCGTCATTGAAGCAACAACCCGGATGATACACCAGTCGGGCGCACATCTGCTTCTGGTGACCTGTCCGATATGTTACAAGGTTTTCGATGAGGAATACCACCTGAATATTCCGGTAATGCACCATTCTGTGTACTTTAACAATCTGCTGCATGAAAAACCGGAGCTCTTCAGCAAATCAAACCTCAGGATGAGTTATCATGATCCCTGTGATCTGGGAAGGGGATCCGGAATTTATATGCAGCCACGTGAAACGCTCAGCCGGATCGGCAGGCTGGTCCCTGTAGCTCATGAAAAGGACGACAGCCTTTGTTGCGGGGGAAGCCTGGCCAACCTGGCCATTACCCCTGCCCGGCGAAGCTTGGTGACCGATGCTGCTTACAGCAATCTGGCTGCCTCCTCTCCCGATTATATCGTCACCTCCTGTCCCCTGTGCAAAAAGACATTTTCCAAGGGAAACCGTGAAATTCCGGTAATTGACATATCCGAGGCACTCGAAATGTCAATTATCAAAGGAACATCCTCCGGGGAAGTTTTAAAGGTAAAATCCGGGAAACAGACCGTTGCTTTACCCGAGGCGTAAAACAGACCCGCCTGACTGTAAGGATCAGCCGTTCGGGCGGCGCTCCGCTACGTGCTCCGTGCCTCGCCGGCAGTAGCATTTGCGAACGTGGGTTTCCTACCGTTCCGGGACTTTAAACCATTTGTTTACCATTTCCCCGGGAAGGTAATTTTCAATGTAGGTAATGGCTTCAGAAGAATCGGGAGCAATATGGTAGAGTTTTCTGTATTCCGGTTTTGAAAAATGTTCAGAATATGCCTGTTCGAACTGCAGAAATAAGTACCTGAAAAAGTCGTTGGTATTGATGAATACGATCGGTTTACGGTGGTAATCGAGTTGTTTGAGGGTTATCACTTCCAGTATTTCCTCCAGGGTACCGAATCCTCCGGGCAAGGCTATAAAGGCTTCGCTCAGTTCCCGCATCCGGGCTTTGCGGTCAGCCATATCGGCGGTGATTTCCACCTGATGGGCATGATTCGACACCAGGTTCTTCCCTTTCATCAGTTCAGGGATCACACCGATTGTTCGGGATCCAGCATTTTTTGCGGCCAGCGTCACGGTTTCCATTAATCCTACGTTGGCGCCCCCGTTGATCAGAGAGTGCCCCCGGGAACCCATCAATTTTCCCAGATTTTCCGCTTCCCGGTAATAGATTTCATCCAGGGCGTTGCTCGAGCTGCTAAAGACGCAGATGTTCATATTCTGATGCAATCCGGATAGAACCAGCAGACTTGGAAAGATGAAAACCTTACCATTCAGGCGTCAATATTGGCATAAATGGCGTGATCCTCGATAAATTTCCGGCGTGGAGGCACATCGTCACCCATCAGCATGGCAAAGATGTGGTCGGCTTCGGCGGCATTTTCGATGGTCACCTGCTGCAGGGTACGCTGTGCAGGATTCATGGTCGTATCCCACAGTTGTTCCGCGTTCATTTCACCCAAACCTTTGTATCGCTGGACGCTCACGCTGGATTCATTCCCATCAGCCCACTGCTCTATCAGCTGTATGCGTTCCTGGTCACTCCAGGCATAGGACTCTTTCTTCCCTTTCTTTAACAGGTAAAGTGGAGGGGTAGCCAGGTAAACATGCCCCCTACGGATCAATTCCTGCATATAACGGAAAAAGAAGGTCATGATCAGGGTGGCAATGTGGCTTCCGTCGACATCGGCATCGGTCATGATCACCACTTTATGATACCGGAGTTTGTCAAGGTTGAGTTCTTTGGTGTCTTCATCGGTACCAATGGTCACCCCAAGGGCAGTAAAGATATTTTTAATCTCATCGTTCTCGAAAATCTTGTGTTGCATGGCCTTTTCCACGTTGAGGATCTTTCCTCTCAGCGGAAGGATGGCCTGGTAACGGCGGTCGCGTCCCTGTTTGGCCGTACCTCCTGCTGAATCTCCCTCGACCAGGAAGATCTCACATTTTTCAGGATCCCGCTCTGAACAGTCGCTGAGTTTCCCGGGAAGTCCGCCTCCCGAAAGTGAATTTTTCCGCTGGACCATTTCCCTGGCTTTGCGGGCTGCATGACGGGCCTGGGCAGCCAGGATCACCTTGTCCATAATGATCTTTGCCGCGCGCGGATTTTCTTCCAGATAGTTGGACAGCATTTCGCTGACGGCCTGGTCGACCGATGTTGTTACATCCGAGTTGCCGAGTTTGGTTTTGGTCTGCCCCTCAAACTGAGGTTCAGCCACCTTGACTGAGATGACGGCTGTAAGTCCTTCCCTGAAATCATCTCCGTTGATGTCTATCTTTAATTTGGACAGGATCCCCGACTGATCGGCATAATTCTTCATGGTCCTGGTGAGTCCCCTGCGGAACCCGGTCAGGTGCGTTCCTCCTTCAATCGTGTTGATATTGTTTACATAAGAGTGCACATTTTCCGAATAGGAGGTATTGTATTGAAGGGCAATTTCCACAGGAACCCCGTTCTTTTCCGTAGATACATGAATGATCTCCGGAGTCAGTTTTACCCTTGTTTCATCCAGGTATTCCACAAACTCTTTCAATCCCTGTGTGGAAAAGTACGTTTCGGTCTTATATTCTCCTCCTTCCACTATCTCTCTCTCATCAGTGATTTTAAGGCTGATGCCTGAATTCAGAAAGGCCAGTTCGCGCAAACGGGCCGTCAGTGTTTCATACCGGTATGTGGTCACCAGGAAAATGGAACTGTCAGGCTTAAAGGTGATGGTGGTTCCGGTACGGTCGGTTTCTCCCACTTCCTTTACAGAATAGAGGGGCTTTCCGATGCTGTATTCCTGAACCCAGATTTTACCGTTCCGGTAAATTTCAGCCTTCATGTAAGTGGACAGGGCGTTTACACAGGAAACGCCTACACCATGCAACCCTCCCGACACTTTGTAGGAGTCCTTGTCAAATTTACCGCCCGCATGGAGTACCGTGAGCGCCACCTCCAGTGCCGAACGGTTCTCCTTGGTGTGTATTTCCGTTGGAATACCCCTTCCGTCGTCTTCTACCGTAATGGAATTGTCGGGGTGGATGGTCACTTCAATGTTTTTACAATATCCCGCAAGGGCTTCATCGATTGAATTGTCTACGATTTCATAAACCAGGTGATGCAATCCTTTTTCATTCACATCGCCAATGTACATGGCCGGCCTTTTCCTTACCGCTTCCAACCCCTCCAGCACCTGAATGCTGTCGGCTCCGTAATTTCCGTTCCCGTTGTGACCGGATGTCATGTTTTTTTCTTCTTCGCTCATTTTCTTCTATTCCTGATGATAATATAAAATTCTTCCTGCTGACTGAAAAAGATCAGTGATTTTTTTCTTACCGGATTATATCATTGCTAATTGATATTCAATTATTTAACAACGATATACTGCTGTCTTCAATCAACTGTCAAATATAATAAATTAACCCGTGGAGACGGAATTTCCACGGGTTAAAAGGAGTGTTTTTGTAAACAATTTATTAACTTCTTAACATTGCATAAATATCACATTATGAGTTACATACAACAACGGCGGATACACCTTCCGGATTAGCCCCGTCCTGGTTTCAGAAAGAGTAACTGACACCTCCCAAAAAGTTGAAACTTTGGACCGGATAACCTAACCATCGTTCATATTTCTGAAATCCGAAATTGTTCAGCTGGGCAAAAATGGCAAATTTCCTGCTGACTTCATAATTGCCCCGAAGATTGAGATCGATGGCTGTATCCATCACATAGGTTTTCCTTATTGCTGAGGAAAGCGGAAGAATCGTTTCCCAGGTATAGGTTGGATTGGGTGAACTTTCCAGTTGTACGAATAAGCCATCGCGTTTGCCGATCAGGTAAAAATCAGCGGCAACACTCAACCTGTCGCTGATGGCGTAGTTAACAGAGATGTTGGCATCAAAAGCCGGAAGATTCCATGGCTTTTCCTGTTCTGTAAGGGTGTATTTGAAAATATTGGCACTCAGAAGCAGGTTGAATTTGTCACCGGCATGATGAGTGATCTCCCCGTTAAATTTCAGGGTTTTCATGTCATCATAAAGTACCTTGAACGTGTTATCGGCAAATGCCGGACCAGGCATGATTCCCATGGTGGGAAGACGGAATCCCTGCAGGTAGTAGAAAGGGTGCTGTGAGAATGAGGAGTGGTCGACCTGGATCTTGAAATTTGTTTTTGAAGAGAGTTTACCGTCAAAACCACCAAAGATCCTGTATTTTTCCAAGTGATTATTGACGATCAGGGTGGGTGAAATATAGGGATTCTCCCTGGTGATCGCAGAATAATAGTTGTGTTGATAATTTCCGTCGGCACCTGCAAACACATTGATGATTTCCTTCACTGGAGCAAAGTTGAATCTGATGTCAGGGGCGATTTTAAATTGTGCTTTATCCAGAATTCCGGCCACCAGCCAGGTTTTTGCACCTGCTTTGAGGTTGATGGTCTCATTGCCGATGAGGACTGAAGGCTTAAAAAATATCCAGGTCTGGCCCCGGTGTGTGAGGACGGGAATCTCCTCAAACAAGCCGGAATATATGTTCGTCACATTGGAATATTCCACTCCGGCATCCGCCATCAGGGTAAATCCCTGACGGGGTCTTTTGAAATTCATCGCGAATTTCAGGTAATCCTCGCGTTGTCCGGTTTTATTGCCGAAACGGTAGTATTGGAAGTCAAAACCTGTTGAGGGATCGCTTTTGGAGGCATAGATGTTCTGCAGATTTATTTGGATGCCCCCCCTGGTGAAGGTCTGCTTCCATCCCTGGCAGGTTAAATCCTGGTCCTCTTGTGTCTGATTCTTCAGAAAACCGGGGATGGTGTCGGTTCCGGGATATCCGTAATATCTGAATCCGTTGTGGTCAACACCTAGGTTCACTGAGAGGGTCGATTTTCCGAACATGTATTTCAGGAACATTTCAGCCTCATTTTCCGAGAAAGGTGCATTAACCCTTTCTCTGTTTTCCAGGGTAAGCTTGCTGTGTGAGGAGAGATGTTTGGCATGTAGTCCGAAAATGGAATTTTTCCCTTTTGGATTGTTAAAAAAGATCTCTGCGTATGGTTTGTTATAATTACCGGCACCGGCTCTAACTAGCCCATACCCCGATTCTTCCGCCGGTTTTCCGATGATGGTGGCTGCCTTTAACTCCTTTACCGAAAGAGTGGAAAAGACCGGTTTGCTCTCGATCGAATAACTGAAATCGGGTTTTTTGTGCGTTTCATCCTTGATAACCGGCGAATCATTGATTTTATCAGCGTCAATTGTGGTCGGAGTATAAGCCTTTACCACTTCCACTTCCCTTTGGATGGTATCCTTTTGTGCCATGGCCGTAAAGGATAGCATGGTCAGGCATGCACCGAGCGTAATCCCTGCCGTATATTGTTTCATTCTAATCTTTCTCATTTCATTTTTGATTTAAATTGATCTCCATCAGGTTTTTCTCGACGGGTTCCGATTCTTTCTTCTCCCGGGCTTCAATAATTTCCAGTTTGCTTTTGGCTTCAGACAGAATCCCGTCATTCTGGACGGAGTAATTTTCCAGCAGGCTCTTCAGGGTATGACTGGCCTGGAAGTCATCATTCCGGGCTGCGTAAATGTCGGAAAGCAGGATAAAACTTTTTGCCAGCCAGTATTGGTAAGACGTGCCTTTGTTTATGAAATCCATCACTTCTTTTTCGGAAGAGGCCAGATTCTGTTTTTTAAAGTAGATGTCTGCCACAAGATATTTGGCTTCTGCACCCTGTGCAGTGTTGGTCTCAGCAGAGGCATCCTTCAAACCGCTCAGGGCAAGGTCGTAATTCCCCAGCATGTAATTTGATTTTCCGCTTATGAAGGAAGCCTCCCGAAGCATGGCATCCGTTGCTTTTTCCGTTTTCTTCAGCATGGCTGCCGCATCGATGGCATCGCGGTATTTCTCAAGATAAAAGTTGCACCGCATTTTCCCGGCCACTGACCTGACTTTGTTCCACTGATTTCCCGAGAGCGTTTCCAGACGTTCGTACAATTCCAGTGCTTCTGCATATTTGCCGCCGTTAAAAAGCAATTCGGAACCTTTTTCCAAGGCTGCTTCACTGAAAGCATTCACGGGTTGATGACAAACATAGACATAGTGTTCCAGCGATTCGGAGTATTTCCCCTGGTTATAAAGCGATTCGGCCAGGTAAAAACGGGCATTCAGCACAAAGCTTCCGTTGGGAAATTGCTGAAGATAATGACGCAGCTGGCTGACCGCCTCCGGATTGTTCGCCATAAACTGTTTTTCGGCGGCCTGGTAAGTGAGGGAATCCTGTTCCGATGTGGTGACCAGCGTGGTGTTTCCCAGTTTGTTGGCATAAGTAAAATAATCATCCACACTGTTCAGCTCTATGTAACAATTTTTGATCCCCATCAGGGCTGATTGAGCTTCTTGTGTGCCTCCGTAATTCTCGGCTACCTGCTTGTAATATTTGAGAGAATTCTGATAGTCGGAGGTGTTGTAACAGACAAGTCCCATCTGAAGAAGAGCCTTGGGATAGTAGGTGCTTTCCCGGTGTTGGTTAATAATAGCCTGATACTCTTTCTTGGCCTCTTCAAACCGGCTCTCCCGCTCATATGTCCTTCCCAGTTCATACAATGCATCATCAATGTATGCTGATTTGGGAAAGGAGGTGACCAGGCTTCCCAGTTGGGCGATCTTTCCGGGTTGGTTGCGCTGAAGTCCGCTGCAGAAAGCCAGCTGGTAAAGAGAATAATCGGCATCATAGATTTTCATGGAGAAGGCTTTCTGGTAATAGGACACTGCCTCTGGATACTGTCTGGCTATGAAATAGGTATCTCCGATCCTGTTATAAACATCTGCAATTTTTGGGGTCCTTTTGCCTTCATTGGCCGTTTGGTATTTCCGGAAAGCCTGGCCGGCATCAGGATAGTCCTCCAGTTTGAAATAGGCATACCCCAGACTGTAATAGGCATCGTAATACTCCGGTAAAGAGGATGCACCTGGTGATTGGAGGAACTGGTTGAATCCGGTGACAGCAGAATTGTAGTCGCCGGTGCGGTATAATGCTTCGGCCCGCCAGAAGAGGGCTCCGGCAGTTACGGCCGGTGTCTGCTTGTTCTGCAGTGATTTGTCAAAATGGTCAATGGCCTGCTCATACGACTGGCTGTTGAACAGCTCCAGCCCCCGGTAATAAGTAACCCGCTGATAAGCCCGGTTGATCTCCGAATTCCGTCCTTTGATCTTTTCAATGGAGTTAATGGCATCCCGGTAGTTCTTTGTTACCATAAAGACTTCGACCAGGTACTGGTAAGCGGCCGTGTTCCTCTCCGAGTTGGGATAAAGGGTGATGTATTTGTCAAAAGCCTTGATCGTTTCATTGAAAGGTGAATAAGAGAGTTCATAGGTCAGCTTGGCGTAATTAAAAAGCGCATCCTCTTTAATGGCCGGATCAAAATCGGTTTCCGAAGCGGCTTCAAAAGCGATTCTGGCTTTTTCTTTCTGGTTGGTGCGAACATAGGCATCGGCCAAGTGATAATAAGCGTTCTGAGCCAACTGGTCAGTTCCTTTGGTTGATTTTTCAAGATAGGGTACCGCCTTGGAATAATTCCCCGTGTAATAGTAGGAATATCCCATAATGTAGTTATCCTCACGTGATTTGGTCCCTTCAAATTCATGATAATATTCCAGGAACTGAATGGCATCGGCAAACCTGCGCAGATGAAAATAGGAATCGCCGATTATTTTGGCGAGCTCGGGCTTATACGCCTCTTCCACATCATTGATGATCGGCACGATATAGTTGATCACCTCGTCGTATCTTTCCTGCTTATAATAAATATTGCTTACATAAATCGGGATCACCTTGTTGAAATTGGGATCTTTTTCCATTTGCCGGAATCCTTCCAGTGCTGCTTCGTAGTTGTTCTTCGTGTAATTGATATGCGACCAGTAGTAGAGTGCCGGTCTTGCCAGAATATGGTTTTTATCTTTTATCAACAGGAACTCATTGAGGGCCAGGTCAGGTTCATTGGTCATCATGTAGGAATACCCCGTCATATAGCCGCATTTGACAAGATCCGATTCGGTCAGTCCTTCCCTTTCCACTCCTCCCAGGGTTTTGACGGCCAATGCGTATCTTTTTTTGTCAAAATGAAATTCCCCAAGATAAAACTTTGCATAGTTGCAGTAAGGGCTGTCGGCATAATCCTTGATAAAATTGTTCAGCATTTTGTCGCCGGTCACATGTTCCGACCTGAGTGCAGAGAGCGCCATGTAATAATAGGCTTCAGAAGAAATTTCCGATTTCTCATCCGCCATCTCCCTTATCTTTTCAAATTGCCGGTAGGCCGCGTTATACCTGGCATCTTTGAACAACTCCTTTCCCAGGGCAATCTCTTTTTGAATTTCGGTGTAATACCGGGTCTCCTGTGCCTGCAACCCGAAAGCCAGCCACAACAATCCCGGAAGTAAAGTGAGAATCTTAAATTTACTCATTCCTTTTTGTTTTTATTTTGATGCCAGAATTGCAAAAACCGTGCAATCAGGCATGGTTTACCCTATAAGTTTTCTAAAGTACTATATTTATGGTTGTCGGGCATAATGGTTTCTTTCTATTTTCTTAACACAAAACTGTTAGTTACTTTCGTTTAGTATGGCGGGAAGGAAAAAACTTTGGATTATTTTCGTGTAAAAATGGCGATCATGGCCGGAGAAACAATCATAGAACTGAATAACGCTGATATATTTCAACAGGAGGAGCTGGTTTTGAAGGATGTAAATCTGACGGTTGAAAAGGGTGAGTTTGTATATATCATCGGAAAAGTGGGGACAGGAAAAACAAGTCTGATAAAAACGATGAACGCTGAGATCCCTCTGGTCCATGGCACTGGCTCAGTAGCCGGTTATTCGCTTCAAAACCTTAGAAAGAGGGAAATCCCCATGTTGCGGCGGAAACTGGGGGTGGTATTCCAGGATTTTAGGTTGCTGAATGACCGGAATGTGATGGAAAACCTTCTTTTTGTGCTCAAAGCTACGGGATGGAAACAGCAGAAAGCAATCCGTGAAAGGATCCATGAAGTGCTGGATCTGGTGGATATGGAAAAACACCTGGTCAGGATGCCTCACCGGCTTTCGGGAGGAGAGCAGCAAAGGGTGGTTATCGCCCGTGCCATACTGAATGATCCTCAAATCATTCTGGCCGATGAACCTACCGGAAATCTCGATCCTGAAACTTCGGAACAGATATTGGGACTTTTACAGAAATTGAACCAGGCCGGGAAAACGGTCATTATGGCCACTCACGATTATTCACTGATCTGGAAACACCGGACACGAACCCTGGTTTGTGAAGGGAACCGGCTTGTGGATGCTTCGAAATCGGAGGGACAGCTCAATTTCGATGACATGCTTCCATGAGTTAGCTGGGCAAAGGGCAAAGAGCTGGGGCTTTCAGTCATTTAGTCTTGCTATACGCTTTACACTAATATAATTCCCCAGCCAGTGCTTTACGGACTGCTTCCATTTTTTCCCGAACTCCGGCATCAGTCGGCTTTACTTGTTGAGCCCGGTGATACCATACCCTGGCGATATTGAATTGTTTCTGCTCAAAAGCACTGTTGCCCTTCTCCATATATCCGGAAAAAGTCTTCTCCGCATTTCCCTGCAGACGTTCATTTATGATCTGCTGGATCTCAGCCAGTTGTGATTTTGCATAATTATCATTCGGCTTTATACCGAGAGCCCTGTTATACCACCCCCGTGCCACGGCGGGCTGATTGTTGCGATATGCTTCATCTCCCTTATCGATGAATTGTTGAAAATCACGGTCACTTTGCGATAACTGCATCGTGCCCAGGATGTGATTGATCTCATCAATCCGTCCTATGGAATAGCTGTTGCCGGGCTGAACTTCCAAAGCCCTGAAATACCAGGCTCTCGAAACATTGTATTCCTTGGCGGTAAAAGCATTATCTGCATTGGCAACATATTGGTTGAACACCGTTTCCTCTTCTCCGGAAAGTGCCTTCTGAGGCAGGGTGACCGGGGTTGATACCTGAGCTGACGGGGTCTCCGCTTTGGTTATGAGTGTTGTTGCCGACTTGCGCGCTTCTTCTTCCTTTACCTTGCGGGCTTTCTCCTCTTCTGCTGCTTTGTATGCAGCTTCATTCTGGGCCTTGATTTCGGCAGCACGTCGTTCCCTTTCAGCCTCAGCAGCCTGTCGAGCCTCGTCTGCCTCTTTGGTC
>CAYWTT010000048.1:0-14261 GCA_964461245.1 uncultured Prolixibacteraceae bacterium
TGATCCTCCCCGACAATCGGATTTCCCGGATATTTTACCCAGTGAACCAGGTCGGCCGACATGGCCACCTCTGAAGTCCAGCTTACCGGCGAGGAAGGATGGTCCCAGTCAGACCTGTCGGTTGCATGATAATACATGTAATATTTCTCCTGGTATTTCACCACCTGATCAGCAGCTACAGCACCCTTGTCGTAGGATTCCGGCCCGGGTTTCAGGACCGGGTCGTCCTGGATGTTTCTCCAAGTGATCAGGTCATCCGAGCTGGCAATCCAAATCCCAGCATCATTCCGCTCATAGAATAAGTGCCATTTCCCTTCTTCAATCCAGAGCACAGGGGTTCCGTAAGGACCGGGAATGGTGTCGCCTTTGGCCGTGAGAAGGATTAGATCGCCCTGCTCTTTCCAATGGATGCCATCAGGTGAAACCAGCAGATGAGCCACATCCTGGTCACCCTCAGCAACCATGAAATAGTTCCCCCCCTGTCTGACCACAAACATGTCTTCCGTCCATTTTTCGGAAAACAAAGGCTGACTGGAATACCTCGTCCAGTTGATCCCGTCTTTCGAAGTGGCATAACCCAGCGACTTCTGTTTCGCAGTTCCGGGATTGTAACCCGAATACCACATCTTATAGAGGCTGTCTTCGTATAAAATAAAGCCTCGTTCCCTGATCCTTTGGTCCCAGGTATCGGTACCCGTACCAGAGAAGACCGGATTTCCCTGATAGGGAACAAACCGGACCATTTCAGGAGCAAAATCCCCGTTCCCTCTTTTATCAATGGACTTTTTACTGAGAAAACCGCAGGCATCAAAAAGGAGAGGGATGCATAAAGCGGATAAAAAAATGAATAGTTTCATCATAGTTTAATAAGTTGTTTGTTAATAATTGATTATCAGTTGTTCTTTCTTCCATTTCCTGATCCGATCATTCAGTTCTTCCCTGTTTCCCGGATCGGAATCGCTGAGAATACGGTTCTCCTCCAAACGTATATCTTCTTTGCGGGTACTGTTGTACCTGACCGGTGGGATACCGTCTCTGCAACTGAGCACATTATGGGAGACCAGGTTTGTGGTTGCCTGGTGAAACCGGAGAGGTGACATGGCAATATGGTAAATGATATTTCCGGAAATTACCACATCGGTAGTACCTTCATCCAGGAACATTCCGTTGCTTTCGGCCCTGCCTGCATTGATGCTTACATCATGAATGAGGTTTTCCGTTATCGAACTGCCGGGTTGGAGCCCCAGCATATAGATCCCTCCGCCGTCACTCAGCAGTTGCATGATGTGATGAATATGGTTCCGTGTCAGGTGGTTATCCCGGCACGGAGTGGGGGTAGGACTCCATTCCCATCCCACGGAGATCCCGGTATAGGGAAGTTCATAAAGCTGGTTATTGCTGATCAAGGTTCTTTCAGTTATTCCGCACCATATACCTACTGCCCCGAAAAACTGCTTTCCGCATTGTGTAACGGTATTGCCATAGGCCTGGTTCCCTGAGGCAACCTGCTCCGGAACGGTTTTCCACCAGACATCCCCCTTTTCACTCCGGTTGTTGCCTTCACCTATCATAATCCCGTTGCCCGAAATGTCGGTGAAGAGAGAATGCTCTGCCCGGCAATCCCTGCATCCGGTGGCAAACCAGAGTCCCGAGCCTCCGAGATGCTGAAAATCACAACGGGAGAAGGAACAATGATCACTCCACAGACAGCATACTGCTGCCGGAACGACCTCCCACTCTCCGTATCCATGTGGTGGATCGAAAAAACATGCCTGTATGCCGGCATACCCTTTTTCGGGCAAACACCATGCACAATGCTGAAATGAAATGTCTTCAAAGGAGATGTTTTTAACTCGCTGTCCGATGCTGCCCTTTATCGCAATCAGACTTGGACCCACCGACGGAACCACAATCTGACAGTCACCGGGTTTCCGGTTTTCGGGGAGTTTCAGGTACAGAAGCTCTTTCCGCCGATCATAATACCATTCATAAACCGAATCAAGGAATGACAACGAGTTTTCAAGGAAATAGCGGGGATGCGGTTCCCAGCCATCCAGGTTAAAAAAGTCAAGCGATTTGGCTCCGATGGAATCCACTGCGGTGATCCTGTTTCCCCGGTAATCGATTTCTGCCACGGGTACCCTTGAAATGGACCAGTCGTGTAGTAAAACGATCTCTGTATTTTGGAGATCAGCCAATTCCGGAATATCACCGGGATAAAAAGTGAAATTGGTCCGGCGGTCACTCCCTGCCTTGGCCATTCTCAGGAAACCGCTGTTGGGATGCCGTGCCCGTGATGCCCTGGCCTCATCAATAAAGAGTTCCCTGATACCGGTATCCCCATATCCGCGGACTTTCGCCGTCCAAAGGCCGTTGTTCATCTGTTTCCAGCGATGAACGATTTCACCACCTGAAATCACAGGTTTTTCAGGATCCAGGGCCCGGTAACGGACCTGATAACTATCCCGGCCCGAATCTTCTGGACTAAAAACAAGCGGTTCAGAAAGGTAATAGGTTCCCTGTCCAAGCCAAACCGTGATATCCTCCTTCAGTCCTCCTGCCAGTTCATTTCTGACTGCTTCCTTTGCCCTCGGGAGGGTCCTGAAAGGTCTTTCCTTTGTGCCTTCAAACCGGTCATTGCCCTCAGGTGAGACATAAAATGAGGTTTGGCTATAACTGAAAAAAGACAATAAAAGGGCAATAATGGTCATTAATGGTTTCATAAGGTGATTACAATTGAATGGTCGTGTTTAATAAATGCTTCCGCAAATTTGCAGTTGGCCTGCAATCCCCTGAAAATTTCCATTTTTTCATGGTATTCCCCGTAAACCCATTCCATTTTCTGACTTACATGGGCAAAACAGGCTGCGTGTTTTTTTTCCAGTACTGTAGTGATGTCGACAAACTGGGCAGGCGAAAAATTCTGGGTCTGCCCGCCCGATTCCACCTCGAAATAGTAAAGGGCAAAGGACTTATCCAGATTTTTCCATGCATCGTAAACCAGGATGGAACAAATACGATGGTCGCGGTGGGCATCGACGGGCCAGTGAGTAAAAACAATATCCGGTTTTTCCGCTTTCAGGAATTCATACATTTCATCATAGCTGGCTGTGTTAATTACACAACTCCCATCAACCTGCTTCAGAAAGGCAGGTCTGGCATTCATGATCTTACAGGCTGACTTTGCTTCCTCTGTGCGGATTTGTGCGGCTTCTTCCAGTGTTTTTCCCTGAATTCCTCTTTCTCCGCGGGTGAGATAAGCCGAAACGATTTCGTGCCCTTCCTCAGCCAGTAAAATCATGGTACCGCCACACGCAGTTTCGGGATCGTCGGGGTGGGCTCCCACCACCACCACCTTCAGCTTTTTACCCGATTCCGGGATCCCGGCAGCATCCGGCGGAAAAACAGTCATTCCTAATGCGGTTAAAGCCGACATTTTCAATGCATTTCTCCTGGTCATATTTTCCATTTCAGTTTCTGTTAGATGGTTTTGATTGGTTTTGAATTGATTTTTCGCAAAACGTCGGGAAACCTGATGAAATTACGCATGTCTGCTATTTTGGGAGGGGATCCCCTTCGCTGAACAGGCTAACCTGAACCCGGGGATTCACCTGGCCAGGATCGTCACAACGGAAGGAAAGATGGTTATCCTCTTTTTGAAGTGCCGGAACATTCCCGTCGATGACCATTTCTTTCAGCAATTCCCCTTTGGTACCATAAAGCTTACAATCGGTATCAGAATTGAATTCAAGGTACATTCCCGAGATCATGGTTACGGGAAAGACAATTGTTTTTCCATTGACGGTAACTGCCGGATTTTTGATGGTATCGGGAACCATCTGTAATGCTTTGATTGCACCTATGCGGCAACTTACCTCCTTCCCCGGAGGAAGGTCGTTGTACCATAACTGCAGCCTGTCCACATATTTAAAGTTGACGGTATGGCGGTATGAATCGTACACGTAAAATCCCTTTTCAGGCCATAGGTAATTACTGAATTCCGTGGATTCAATTTCAACCAGCTCAAAATATCTCCACCCGGTAAAGTCAATTTTCACAAAATGGTCACCCCGTGCCCCGTATGAAATGTGATCCGGGCTTCCGATTCTGAAATTCAGCAGTTCGCCTTTCCCGTCGCCATTGATCCATACTCCCAGTGCCTGGTTTTTTTGGATGTCGAGTGTGGGAGTGAATTTTTTCTCCAGTTGTATCCAGGAGCCTTTTTGTGGTGAAGTTCCCTGATTGAAAGCGGAAAATATGGATGACGGAATTCTGCCCGGTCCTTTATCATTTGAAATCTCCAATTTACCTGTGACTCCTTCGGCGGATTCTTTTCCGGAAAAGCTGTTTGCTTCCGAAAAATCTGCCAGCCAAACATTTTTAGGATCATCAAAAGGTTTCACCGACATCAGCAACTCAATCCTTAACCGTACCGGCTGGGTATCAAAATCATTGACCACCTTCCAGGTGGAAGAGGGATGGTTCAACCCTTCGATTTTATGCTTTTGCCAGGTTATGGGTTTGAAATTCCATTTGTCATCCTTATCCCGGAAAAGGGTGAATTCTTTCCCTGGCTGGCGCAGGATGCTTCGGACGGAATCGCTGAAATAGTTCTGATGACGCAACGTTTCATACTGCCGGATAATCGGGGTCAGCCGTTTAAAAAGCGGATTTTCATCCAGCGTTTTTTTATCGGCTCCGCCAAGCATGGAAAGCCCGGCATTGTTGCCGATCATTTTACAGCACAGGTATTCGATGTCATCGGGAAAGGTAGGTTCCACCTGTGGCGGATTCCAGGTCTGGTTGCCCCACCATCCCAGCTGAAGGGGGAGGAGCAGACCGCCATTTTCGACGGGAGCATATTCCTGAATTAAAGGCAGATAACCATTCCAGAGGCCATGCTCATACACATTGGTTTTGATGGCCGCCGTATGAATGTCAATAAAACGCTTGTAGCCTCTGACCGGGCGGTCCCATGCCTGCCAGCGCGAACGGAAATGCCACCAGTGATGAAACATCGTGCTCATCTCCATGCTGACCGGATGATTCAGTTCTTTAGCCACCTCAAAGATGAATTTGGTACCGTAATACCACGAGTTTTCTTCGCCGTCGAGGATATCGCTCCCGTCAATGGCATCAAAATAGAGACCGTCAAAATCGCATTGGTTGGCTATTTCTGCTGTGCGACGGGCAATCTCCAGGAATAAAGGGGTTTCGGGTCCCGGAACAAACCGCCCAAACATTTCCCGGAGGTGATACGCTGTGTCCAGCGCTTTATGGTTCGATTTTTTTGTCCCGTTAGCTCCCCGTTTACATCCGGTAAATTTATAGGGCGGGGTGCTGGTTACTCCGCTGAAACTGACCAGTTCATCCCCTATGCGGAGGGTTGTGCTGTTTCTTACAAAGAATCCGGTAATTAGGGAGACATGGGCTGTCGATTCTTTCACTTCAATTTCATCCTCTTCGGGACCGACCGGTCTGGCCAGGGTAAATCCGGAGAAATAACCCAGATCCTTGCTGGGAACCGGAGTCACATATTTCGAGTTTTTATCGATGAAGAAGGCATAGGTATGGAAAATAGAAGAAATACCGGCATTATGTAACCGTTCATTGATCCGTTTGAAATGGGTCCAGCCTTCGGGCCATTTTTCAGGATTCAGTTCAAAATCACCGAATCGGAAAAATTCACCACCGCCATGATTGTCAATCTGATTGAATCCCAGGTTATTGCACATTTCGATCCATTCGGGGATGGTGGCTTCCGTCAGTGTACCGAAATTCATCAGGTAGGAACCATACCCCTCCTTGTTCATCTGGGCCCACGCACCTCCAGCCGTTGAACGGGGAATCTCCACGGCATTTTCCATGACGTGACGGATGACCGGAAGTATTTCTTTTTGCTGTACTCCGAGCAGGGTTACTTTTGCCCCTTTCATGCCAAAACGCGGGTAGCAGGTTGCCCTGAGTTGGGTTTGCAGCGCTGGGAGCTGTGTGACACGGGTATAAAGGTTCATGGAAAGGGCACAGGCTGCAAATGCTTCATCGGGCATTCCCTTCAGGGTCAGGGGGATGTTGAGAAAGGTCAGTGATTCCATTACTCCCTGGATGTCGGTTACTTCCATGGAGATATGGTCTTCGGCAACCCGGACGTCGACTTTGACTTTCACTCCTGATTGGCCAAATCCCAGAAGCAACTGGTTGTTTTTTACAGTTGCGGAGGTGACATGAACCATTTTCCCCTTCTGAATAACCGAAGCGCAATAAGATGCTGTGTCGCTGTAAAGGTAGTCCTTTCCGGTAGCCTGGTCAATGAAGTGAAGATTTCTTCCGTCATTGGCTATTTCATACCTGAAATGATCGTTGCCGAACCTGACGGGACCGGCAAAGGCACAAATGCATCCGGAAAAAAGAAAAATTAAACCTGATATGAAGTGTTTTCCCATTTGGAACATCTATTTTAAAACGGTAAAACTTATATATTCAATTTACGATTCTTAAAGTTATGTATGTCAATCAAAAACGGACTTTCACCACGTCGTCCATTTCAGTCCGCTTACCGGCCGGAATTGTTAGATGGATGAATCCGTCCAGGTAGCTGTAGGGCAGTGATTCTCCGGTACGCATCAGCGTCACCGTCAGCGGTGGCTTATCGGTTTTCACGGAGACCTGCTGGGTAAATCCGGGCAGTAGGTGAAGATACCAGTTTTTTCCCCGGGTAGTGATCATGACATTGCTTCTTTCCGGGCCGGGAGAAGGCGACGCTCCGATCAGCGATTCCCCGCTGTGTTGCATCCATCCGGCAATGTTTTTCAGATTTTCATAGTATTTGGGATGCATTTCTCCATCAGGTCCCGGGCTGACGTTAGGCAGAAAATTGCCCCCCAGTGAACGGCAGGCTGCCAGATGGTCAAAAAACCAGGACAGGGGACGAAAAGTCCCTGTTTTATCATAGCCCCAACCTCCACCTCCGGAGGTCCAGATATCGCAATGTTCCCACCACCTGGAAGGAACATAGGTGGGCAGGGTGCACTCAAAAGGCGTGGTGAAATCGCCAATCCTGACTCCCCGGCCATTTGGATCATCGGGATTGACCAGATTTGACCAACGGTCATTGATGACGATCCCGGGTTGCAGGGAGCGGATCCAGGCATAAACCTGCTGGGTATGCATATCGCTCACCCCGCGGAAATGCATGCCATCCAGCCACAGCAGATCAATTTTCCCGTACCGGGAAAGTATCTCCTCCATCTGTTTCAGCACAAAGCCCAAGAATTGCACATAAGCCCTGTAGTTGGCCACTGAATCGGTTATCGGGGGGATATCGTGCCATTTATCGGCATCATATTCATTGGGTACCATCAGTCCGGGATAATGCCAGTCACGTGGGGAAAAGTAAAAGCCGACCTTCAAACCGTTTGCACGACAGGCATCCACATAGGGTTTTAAAAGATCCCGTCCGTGCATGTATTGTTGGGTGCCGATGCCATATTTTGACGGCCACAGAGCATATCCGTCGTGGTGTTTGGTGGTGAGCACGGCATAGGTAAACCCTGCTGCTTTGGCTGCTTTCAGCCATTTGTCAGGGTCATAGTGCTGAGGATTGAACTGTTCGGCCAGGGCGTAATACTTATCGGGCGGCGAAACTTTACCTCCGTAACGGTAATTGGCGATCATGTCCCAGGAAGGCTGGGCTCCGGCCACACTGTGAATGCCCCAGTGCATAAACAGACCCAGGCTGGCTTCGGGATACCATTGTGCCCTCGGATCGGGGTTCGGCATAAGGACTTTTTGTTTCAGGGGGGTGTCAATTACCTGCTGTGCCCTTCTGATGTCTTCCCTGTCGATTACATAAGCTTCCGGGTAGGCGTTCAGCTGGGCCAGGGCAGTGGCTGCAGACCATATGAAAAGTGAAAGGAAAAGAATTTTTCTCAACGGTACTTTTTTTCTTAAAAGTTGGTTCATGTTTTATTCTCCTCTGATAATCAATTTTATCGGATATCATTCATCATTTTTTTACGGATTCCGATAGAATGGAACGGAATCGCCTGAAATCCGGGGACCTTTTTATAAACCACTGATGATCTTTTCAGCATAAAATTCTGTTTTTCCCTGTTTACAAATTCCGGATCTTCATTAGTGACCCAATTATTGTCTGAATATTCGAGCCAGCTTTTATTTCCCTTGATGACTTTTCCGATATTGATAAACACATTTTTGTCCACTACATTGCGTTTGGGAAGTCCTGGACTTTCGTCCCAGTATTTTGTCAGTTCGGGATATTTTGTGCTGTAAGGAGGTTGATTGTATTTTATTTCATTCAGTTCTTTTTCAAACAAATTACCGGGAGTGATCCAATCTTTCGCCCAATTGAGCAACCTGTCGTCGACATGAATGGCGATCGGGCAATCGATGAAAATGTTGTTCATGTATAAATTGTCATTTCCCCCTCCGATTAAAACGGGGATGCTTCCTGCCCTGTAGAAAACATTTCCGAAGACTTTCATTCCGCAGGCACCATCATCATGGTATACTGCAGAGCTGGAATGGACATCGCTGATATGGTGGAAATAGTTATACCGGACCAGATTTCCTCTTTCCGAAGGATTACGGCCATAATAGAGAGCGCCCACATCATCGGTTACCTTGCACACGTCATGGATATCGTTGTATTCAATCAGATGGTCGTTTCCCGACAATTGCACTGCAAAATGGGGAGCATCGGAAATTTCACAGTGTGATATGCAGTTACCGACTCCGGTGATCTGAATGCCGGGACAATAGGTCTGATAAATTCGGTTAAACACTGAAATGCTGCAGTCTTCCGCATAATTGCCGGCTGCTTCCAGCGTCTGGCGGTTGCCGCCTCCCAGTTTTATTCCGCCGGCTCCGGCCTGCGTTATCCTGCATCTGTAAAGACCATTCTTCTTTCCGACTTTCCCGTTTTGTTCATCCGCGATATTTACCGCATAAGTACCGATGTTCCGGAATAAGCAGTCCTTCAGTAAACATTGACAGGAACTTTTTATCTCCACGCAGATTTCCCTGGTGCATTCAAATGTAATTCCCTGAATGGTGATATCCGAAGCCGCTTTCATCGAAATAAAAGGTTCCTCGAGAACAGAAACTTCCAGTTTTTCAATCTTCCCGGGATTATAAAAATAGAGAATCCCTTCTTTTCGGTCGATGCAATATTCTCCAGGACTGTCAGTTTCCTCCGGGATGTTATAAGCATACCAGGCATTCCATGATTTTCCGGAGGAATATCCGTACAAATGGGGCTGAACGGTAGTAAATGTTTTTTCCACGGTATCGATCGATGCCAGTTTGACCGCGTCATCGGCCCAACCATATCTGAAGTACCCGAAAATCCATATGTCATCCGATGCTTTCCATCCCGAAGGATGGTTCCCGGGATAGGTAAATTTACCTCCCCTTGTGTCTTTATCTCCTTCAGCGGCAACCGAACCTTTATCGATCACTTTACCAAGGGAAATGACGGAATCGTTGGGCCAGCGTGAAAGGTGACCGGGTTTCCCGTTGATAAAAACTTCCATCCACGCCGGGGATATGGGATGGTTAAATCCCACCTGTTTGAGCTGCCCGTATTTGTTGATTCCCAAATCCCGGAGGCTGACCATCGAAATGAAATTACGGTTTTTCAAAGGAAAGATATTCTCTTTACCGCTTCCTACCACGGGTCGGATATTCCTCGGATCGATGGAAATTCCCCCGGTAAAACGCACTTTTTCATTTTTGTACGGTGCAATCGTCAGGTTATTATCCTGTTCTCCTAACTCCACCGGACTGACAAAACAATAATCTCCTCCCCGGCAAAAGATGGTAAATGATCCCTTTTCTCCCGATGCCTTTCTTTCCCTTGCTACATCCCTTGCTTTTTGCAGGCTCAGAAGGGGGTGCTTCAGGGTTCCATCGCCAGCATCATTTCCCGAAGGCGAGATAAAAACTGTTTTTTGCCCGGAGCATAAAAAGCTCAGAATACAGAACTCAGATATAAGCAGCCACTTCAGTTCAATCAGTTTTCCCATTTTAGTTTAATTAAGTCTCTATTTTTTATTGTGTTTATTCGGTAAACTGTTCCGGAACTTCATTACAAGTCCCGTCTCTTCATTGCCCTCCTGTAACGGACATACTTGTTTAGGTCTCTTAATGCCAGTACCTTATAATGATTTTCTGAAAGATATCGAAGGTATTCACTGAACAATTCCGGGGGTGTGGTCACCCAAGGGTGTTCCACATCGGGAACGCCGTGAATGGTAATGACGACAATTTTTCCGTCTTTGGCATTATTGAAGGCTTCATAGATCTGATCGCGGTTGGAACCCACCATCGCCCAACTTGGTATGAGCAACGGATGGTCGGTAACCGGATCATATGCCTTGTTGCCGCCAGCCCTTCCGAACCGGTATCCTTTCTGTTCCAGTATGTTCAGTAAGGTTTTATTCAGGTTATAACCCGGATAGGCAAACGAAACCGGAAGGGGAATTTTCATTGAATCGCACTTTCTTTCAATATACTTAATCTGAAATTTCATCTGTTCTTCAGTCAGTTTGCTCATTGCCGGATGTGATTGCGAGTGGTTGGCTACTTCAAAGCCCATACGGTCCAGTTCTTTTATCTGCCTCCAATTCATGTATTTGGTGCTGTCGCTGAAATTAGGTGGAAACTCGCATACAAAAAACGTGGCATGAAAATCATATTTTTTGAGTTCCGGAGCTACAAAGGCAAATTGGCTGGCAGTCGCATCGTCGAAAGTGAAAACCACCAGTTTATCGGGTATTTTTTTTCGCACGATTTGCGAAAATCCTTCCATAAAGAGAGAAAGAAATACCAAAATTAAAACAGCTCTTTTCATTCTATTAAAGCTTATTTTATTCTCCTGTACATTATCACTGCTGCTCCGGGTTTCTTGCTTATTTCGATTTTCAGACCCTTTTGCATGAGAATTTTACCTGATATTTTCATTTTTCCAGGTGTATCAAAATTTCTGATTTCGTATTGTGCTCCGGGATTCAGCCCCTTAAGAAAGACCGAAATTTCAGACTCCGCACAATTGACTCTTCTGAAAGCCTGGATCATTCCGTCCCCTTCTTTGATCCGGTTGAATTGCCAGGCTATCCATTTCTCTTTTTGAAGGCTGTATGGTGTGAGCGGGAAATAATCACCGTACAGCATGACAGGGGCAATTTGGCTGCATTCTTCATATGCCTGCTGCTGTGCAGCGCAATTTTCCGGATTAATTCCCCCCATCCCGAATCCGGGCATATAAAAACTGCGGAATGAATAGGGGTCATAAAGATAGGCCCCGGTACCCTGGAATGGAAGCCAGGAGGAGAGTCCGAAGGTTTGTCCCTGGTTCCCTTCTATCACTTCAGCCATGGAAGGCCACTGGAAATCGCTGCGAAGCAACGGCACGGCCCGTCGCATGGTTTCCAGGTCATTCCTTCTTCCGCCGGAAGCACAGGCATCGATCCGCAGCCGGGGGTTGAGGCGCCTGAGTTCATCCCAGAATGCAAGGTGTCCCTGGACATAAAGATTTTCGGTGATGCCCTGGCGGTCGGCTGAATCATTTTTGTTCCAGGCGGGCAGGGGACCTCCTCCGTTCATATCTTCCCGGTACCAGTCAATTCCCTGTGATTTGATCAGGCTGTCCACATGACAGACCAGCCAGTTTAAAGCTTCCGGATTGCCTTCGTTCAGAAGGGCCCCGTGACTTGTACCGGGCAATAACCATTCCGGATGGTTTTTGCTCAGCCATGAATCCGGATTCCCGACCCTTTCGGGTTCGAACCACAAAAGGAATTTCATTCCATTTGCATGCACCCAATCACTGAAAGGACTGAAACCGTCCGGATATCTTCGGGGATCAATCATCCAGGTTCCGGTATTGAGCCAGGCATCATCCCCCTTATACGGTCCGGAATCGCTCGGGTACCATGTTTCCCGGCCTCCGGCATCCCGCCAGCAGATGTCGGGATGGATACCTGCCTTTAAAAACTCCCTGATCATGACAGTGTCTTCTAAAGATCCGCCTACCTGGATTTGCATGACCGGGATCTGAGGCTTTCCATCAACCCGAGGAATGATATGGGTCAGGTAAAATCTCCGCCAGAGGTTTTGTGCAGCCACTACGTCACTTCCCTTCCAAAAAAGCAGGGTAACCGATGGAGTCCGAACTTGCTCTCCGGGTTTTAAATAGAGATGGGTCCGCTGCTGACCGGCCTGGATTTCCAGACCGTTGAGGCTGTCCCGGGTAAAAGAACAGGCCCATTGCCCCGGCCAACCTATGGCCAGGATGACCCCTCCTCCCGGAAACTGCAGGTTATAATAAGGCCAGCCATCCGGACCATTGCTCGATTTACCCGAACGAATGGGTGCAAATTTTCTCACAGATGAGGGTTTCAGAATTTGCTGGAAAGGTTCATAACTGTCGGCTGTGCAAAAATCACCCTTTATGCCATGAAGGATAAATTCTCCTTCATCATTTCGCTGAAGTGAAGTATGCAAGCCTTGTATCGCTTCCAGGACAGGAGTATTTTTCCCCCCAGTGTTTTTAAAATATACCGTCCATTCTGTAACCGGAAAGTCTTTGTATTCAACCGATTGAAAATGCACTTCAAGACCTGTTGCCTGATCTGTCCAGAATTGGTCGTGTAAAGTGGAGTTTGTACCGGAAGTAGTTCCCGATTTCTCTTGCCAGTTGTTCAGCAAATCAGCGGATGGTTTTCCGTTAAAAACAAAAGAAAACGGTAAATCCAGGGTGTTTCCCGTCAGGTGTTTCCGAACCCATTCCGATTTATACTTCAAATTCCCCGGGGTCATCATCCTGCCTGTTTTCTGGCTGAAGGAGGATAATGCCGAAGTGACCGTCAATAAGAGAATAAATTGTATGCGATATCTGAATTTCCTTTTCATGATCACTGAATTATTCAATAATAAAGCTTCCGAGGTACTGGCTCTGCCCCTTATGAATCAGTCGGATAAAATAATTCCCTCTTTGAAAATGTTTTAAATCAACGGTTATTGACTGGGTATCCCGGCGCAGGTAGGATGAGTAGCATAATTTACCTTCAGGGTTATAGATCATCAGGCCGGAATTTCCGAACAGGGGATCGTCCGACATGATGTGAATCCGGTCTTTTGCGGGATTGGGATATATTCTGGCTGCAATGTTTCTGTTGATCTGACTGGCAGCTGTTAATCCGACCGTGATATAGTCTCTTTTCAGGAGCGTATCCAAACCGTATGCATTCCCGGCTTTTAGAAAAACATTGTAAATTCCTTCTTTTGAATAAGTCACTACGGGATTTTGTTCATGGCTTGTTTCAGGGGAACCGCCCTCAAAATGCCATTCCCAGTTCTGAGGATCAAATTGGGTTAAGTCCTGGTATTGCACTGTTCTTCCCGGGCCAATTTCGGTTTTACTTGCTTCAAAATTCACAATGGGACTTAAGGTGTTATGATATAAGTCTCTTACTCCTTTTATGGAAAGGGAACCCTCATAAATAATTACATCCCTGATGTATCCATCGTGTCTGAAATCCTCATTGTCGTCTTTGTATGCCCCGATCTGGAACCAACCGAAAGGAGGATATTCTATGTCCCCTGGTATGTTCGCAGTGCCTTTTAACTCTCCATTAATATAGATTTTCTGAGTGATGCCGTCGAAAGTACCAGCCACGTGATACCATTCTCCCAGATTTAAAGGAGCAGCAGCTTTCAGATAATTCATTTTGCCATTGGTGGTCAGGGCAAAAGAAAAACTACCATCCAGGGTTCCCAGTACCCATCCTTTTTCATAATTTCCGTTATCCTGGAAAATCCCGACAAAGCCGCCCCAGTAATCGGAGGAATTCAATTTCACCCAGCAGGAAACGGATATGGATTTATCCGGTAATTTAAGATTGGCCGTACTTCCAGAAGAAATTACAATCATTCCTTTGTTGCCGAAGCGGGCTGCATTTCCTTTTTCAGGATCGGAAGCGAATGCGACACCTGCGTCGGGCACTCCATCAAGACCACTGCCCATGGCTTCGTTGCCGTTTCCGTTCAGTTTATATCTTAAAACCGGGTAAACCGGTTGAACAGGTTTGCCGTTTAAAACGGTAAATGAAACTGTGTCGGACCAGGGAGACCAGTGCAAAGACTGATCCCTGTATCTGAATCTCAGATAGTTGGTGCCGGAAAACAGGAGTGCTGAATCGAGGGTAAACTGTTTCACATCCTTGCCTTTATTCTGATCA
>CAYWTT010000049.1:0-14150 GCA_964461245.1 uncultured Prolixibacteraceae bacterium
ACATCCACGATCATGATGGTGTCTTCCTGGATGGAAAACTGAACGCCGATTCCCGAGAAATTACCTTCCATCTCCTCCTGCACCCCCTGCATGTCTCGGGCCGGAATATAAGTGCTGTGGGGATCGAGATTTTCGAGAATTCCCGGGATCGATTTTTCCACGATTTCATCGGTATTGACACTATCCACATAAGCCGATTCAATCAACCGGATGATCTGGCTGAGCTTCCCGGCGGGTTGTGAAGCATGTTGCCGGGCCAGCATGTAACTTCTCCGTGTGATGGAATTGCCCAGAAAGATACCTGCAAACAGGGTAACCACTAATAGTAAAATGCCGTAGATAAAATATTGTTTTCTCATCGCATAATCAGATTAAATCGGTCTCTTCTTGTATAACCTCAATATTAGCCCTTTTCAGGAGATTTATCCCATCGTCGAGCCGGTAATTCTCTGTAAATACCACGCGTTTTATCCCGGCCTGTATGATTAGTTTGGAACATTCGAGGCAGGGAGATGAAGTGACGTACAAAGTAGCCCCTTCGCTGCTGTTGTTCGATTTGGCCACTTTGGTTATGGCATTGGCTTCGGCATGCAACACATAGGGTTTGGTACAGTCGTTTTCATCTTCGCACACATTTTCGAAACCGGAGGGGGTTCCGTTATAACCGTCGGAGATGATCATTTTATCCTTAACCAGCAGAGCACCCACTTTTCTACGTTTGCAATAGGAATTCTGCGACCAGATGGCTGCCATTTTCAGATACCTCCTGTCGAGCAAAACCTGTTTGTCTGTTGATTGATCATTATTCTCCATAACCAGGATCAATTGTTTGTATGTGAACGGATACAAATGTAATTTGTTTTGCAGGAAAAAATTAACCGCTCCATTTTGCATGTCATGATTTAACAAAAGTTGACGTTTCGGGGAAAAAAAAGCGGAGTGAAAAATCACCCCGCGTAAATTCTGATTAACTGGAAATAATATGGATGTTGATTCTATTGTTTGATCAGCAACCAGGTGTCGGCATATTGCGGAAAATCCTGCCGGATCTGGAGGAGACGGACACGGGCCGGAGCTTCGGTAGAATATGAATCCACGCTCACCCGGTAAAAGCCGGTTTCGCTTTGCAGAATAATGGGAGTAAATCCTTCCCCGGTTAAGGTTTGCTGGAATTTCTTCGCATTTTCCATGCTGCTGAAAGATCCGGTAATGATAAAATAGCTGTTTTGGTTCTGATCTGCTGGCTGGGTGAAGGTGACCGCTTCCTTGCGGGTACTGATGTACTTTGAGTCAGCTGCCGCTGTGGTTTGTTTTGGTTGTGTCTGCTGTTGCGGAACAGTAAAGACTTTGGTCGGGGTATTGGATTGTGTGGTTGTTGGTGTGGTTGTGACCGGAACATAGGGGCTGGTAGTGGCTTTTTTGGACGAACGGCATGAAACCAGTGAGATCCCTATTATACATACAAAGACTAATACCTTTTTCATTGTTTCTGATTTTTATTTAAAAAATAAAATTAGGCAATTTCCAACAGATGACACAGTGGGGAATGGCCAAGTTTTACACATTCCATTGTTCGTAACTGGCGTGACAGGAGCGAAATCAGGATTTGCCGGCCGTTCATTTAACAGGTAGCCAAACCATATTTCTCCTGTTCCCCGGTTATTCCACAGGGGGTAAGGTATCAGGGTGATTTTTGTTTGGTCCGCCTGGGTGGCCGTTATGACTTGCATACCGTGGAGAAGGTCGCTTTTATATTCGACTGCAAAGGCGGGCTTTTTATCTATGATCAGGTCCAGCTCCTTCCCCTTGGGATTGTCGGTCCATACGGTACAATAGATCAGCGGGCCCCGCGGTACAGCTACCCGTGCCGAATCAGCCTTAACCCTGGGTCCGGCCCATTCGTGGATCTTCCCGTAGCCCTTTTTCAGCAATGGTCCGGTTGGTATACAGATAACCGCCGGGTTCCTGGGCAAGGCTGATCTTCCGGGTCAGCGCGTCCAGATAGGCTTCCAGTTTGAGATCTGGAAAAGTTTCCAGGGAATAGCTTGCTCCCTCGATGATCATGGTGGCATCGGAGTCGTCAAAAGGGAACAGGGTAGTACGGAATGCTCCGGGCCTTAAGGCCGGCGGCAATTTCAAAATTCTATATCCTGCCGGTCGGTTCACAATATCTGAAAGCAATGGGAATGGTAACCTCGTGGTTTTTCCTGATGCGGGGAGCCCAAAACCGGTCTGTCATCTTCACCGACGTGAACGGCACGGGCCGGATGGGATAGTTTTTGCTGTTCCTGTGTGGGCTGCTGCAAGGGATTAAAATGAATGCCATCGGGGGGCCGGCAAAACGATCATCGGTTTGTTTTCTGCTTGGTTTTATTTGATTACTCAGTTTCTGATACCCTTAATTCATCTCTTAGCTGGACTGTTTCTGGCGGATTTGCTTTAGCATTTTCCGCAAAATGTTTTTAACTGATCTGTCAATTACGGTATAGGACAGCATTTCCCGCGAGATGTACATGAACATAATTGTCACCTTCTTTTCTCCCAGACCGTCGTAAAACAGATTTTTGCTCAGTCTGTAAGCCTCTTTCATCCGGCGCTTTAAAAGGTTTCTATCCACCGCCTTGCGGAAGCTCTTTTTACTAACGCTGAAAGCTGCCTGGGCAGGACGGGAGAGATCGCAGCCGGTTTCCGCCCACACCACTCTTATCGGGTAAACCAGCATGGATTCCCCTTCACTGAAAAGACGACCCATTTCCTTCCTCGAGCTGAGTCTTTCTGTTTTTTTGAAGGTAAGCCTGCCCTTGTCCATTCAGAATCAAAAAAGGCCGGTAATGAACCAGCCTTTCAAAGATAGATGCTTTGCAGCAATTATTTTGTTTTGTTCATATTTTTAATATAATGCTCCAGGGCCATGGTCATGGAGGGAGCTTCCGGAGTGGGAGCTTCAATGTCGGGAATCAGTCCGGCTTCTTTTACTGCCTGAATGGTGGTTGCTCCGAAGCACGCAATTTTTGTATCGTTTTGCTGAAAGTCAGGGAAATTCTGAAAGAGGGATTTGATTCCGGAGGGGCTGAAAAAAACCAGAATGTCATAATTCTTGGTTTTCAGATCATGCAAATCGCTGCTGACCGTACGGTAAAGCACAGCAGGCATGTATTTAAAACCTCCCTTGTCAAGCATCCGCGGGATCTCCTGGGTGTGGATATCCGAAAGCGGTACCAGGAAATTTTCTTCCTTATGTTTTTTCATGATATCCAGTAGGTCGGTCATGGCCCCGTTGGCATGAAAAATTTTGCGCTTCCGGTAGACGATGTATTTCTGGAGGTAGAAAGCGGTCGATTCTGAAACACAGAAATATTTCATGGTGTCAGGAATGGTTACTCTCAGTTCCTGTGCAAGCCGGAAAAAATGATCAATGGCTGTTTTGCTGTTAAAAATAACAGCAGTGAATTCGTTGATATGAATGCGGGTTTGCCTGAATTCTTTGGCAGAAACACCTTCAACCTGGATAAAAGGGCGAAAATCGATTTTCACAGAAGTACTTTCAGCCAATTCGGAATAGGGCGATTTAACTGCAGACGGTTCCGGCTGTGTAACTAGTATTGACTTGATTTTCAACTTCTAAAATTTTATATTTTTACATTTCTCTCCCCCTGTTCAGATCAGTTTGATCAACAGCAACAAGGGTAAAAATTCAAGGGTACAAAGGTATAAAAAGAGATAAAATATAGAATACTGTTTTTTTAATAAAATTTTCATTCCCCGGAGGAGGTAAGCAAGATAAAAAAGCGCGATCAGGATCATTCCGAAATAGAGGAAAATCCGCGGATTTCTGAAGGGAGCCCAGGCTGTAAAACCTACAAGAGGAAGCAACAAAATGGCCAAAACCTTGTTGTGGTTGTTTACATTGAACAGATATTCCCGTGTATCGGCCATGCTTTCCACCACAAATCCGAGTGTTCTGTAAATCAGGTGTTTAAGTTGAAAATAAAGAAGGACTATGATGAAAAAGGCCAGATAAATTGCATAACCGGGGAACGGCAGGTCAGTTCCGAGATAACTGATCAGCTGAAAGCCGAAAAGGGCAATAACCACATAAAAGAAGAGTTCCATAATGGCCGATCCCTGTTTCAGCGAGATATTCTGTTCCCTGAAAAGGCGATAGGAAGCAGTGTAACTGGTGATGCTCTGAAAAAGATAGGAGAGATATTTTTGTGATGAGATTCTTACAATGGCTATTAACGCAAGCGAAATAAAAACAACCATGGTGAACCAATCGGCCGACCGGGTGTGGGCAGGAAGGGAGGGAAGCATCACTCCTTTGGGATGCACCTCGATCTGCTGAAGGAAGTAATCGGGCCGGGGTTTCAACCATAGTGTCGAATCATTGATAATACCCTGGTTTTCTAAGCTCTTTTTCCGAATGTAGTAATGGTCCTGGGATTTAACCGTTTGTTGCAGGGTTCCGGAAATGGAGGTCTCGTTCTCTGTGCGCGTTTGGGGAGACAGTGGTGGCCCGGACGTATACACGGAGCGCTTCACCTGTGGTTTACCGGCGATAAGGCAGGAAGATCCCCTCAAGGTATCCTGACCTGTACTCATGTAATAATTCCCCACTTCCATTGATTGCTAATTGCCGGCGCAAAGATACGCAAAATACCCTGAAAAGGGGAAAGTGCGGTTGTTTAGCCTGCATGAAGTGGCAGGGGAATGAAAGGCAGGGGATTTAAACGGGAATTATCAGCAGTTTTCATACTCGTATGTTTCCAGAAGAGAGATCAGATTGGCCAGCTCTTCCAAAGTATATGTTTCATTTTCATCCGAAATCATTTCAACAAAGCGTTTAAGGGCCTCTCTGTAATCCTCTTCCGTAATTAACCTTTCTTTCATATTTTAGTGTGCATCCAACCAGTTGCCTGCTGCCTTAACCTCTACCGTAAGGGGGATCGGAAGCACCACCGCCGATTCCATCTCTTCCTTTACAATTTTGGTGACCAGTTCAAGCTCCGGTTTATAAACATCAAAGTTCAATTCGTCATGCACCTGCAACGTCATCTGGCTTTTAAGTCCCTGGCTTTTAAAGGCCTGATGAATTTTTATCATGGCAATTTTAATAATATCTGCTGCGGATCCCTGAATGGGTGCATTGATCGCATTTCGTTCAGCCATTCCCCGTACCACTGCATTGTTCGAATTGATATCACTCAGGTAACGCCGCCGGCCTGAAATTGTTTGCACAAATCCCTCTTTTTTGGCCATAGCAATCGATTTTTCCATGTAAGTCTTTACCAGCGGGAAGTTTTCGAAGTATCCGTCGATCAGATCCTTGGCCTCGCTCCGGGAAATATTGAGCCGCTGCGACAGTCCAAAGGATGAAATCCCGTAAATAATGCCAAAATTGGCGGTTTTGGCTTTTCGCCGCATCTCAGGAGTGACCTGTTCCACCGGGATCTTGTAAATTTTGGACGCAGTGATGGCATGGATATCCTGATTTTTCCGGAAAGCTTCGGTCATTTGTGGATCGCAGCTCAGGGCTGCCATAATCCGTAATTCGATCTGGGAGTAATCAGCCGAAAGAAAAAGGTGGTCGTCATCGGAAGGGATAAAAGCTTTCCGGATTTCCCGGCCATTTTCATCCCGGATTGGAATATTCTGAAGGTTGGGATTGTTTGAACTTAACCGGCCGGTAGCTGTCACGGCCTGGTTAAAGGAAGTGTGGATCCGTCCCGTACGCGGATTGATCAGATCCGGCAGTACTTCCACATAAGTATTCAGAAGTTTTTTCAATCCCCGGTAATCGAGGATTTTCAGAATGATGGGATGACGGTCTTTCAATTGGATCAGTACCTCTTCGTTGGTGGAGTATTGTTTGGTTTTGGTCAGACGGGCTCCGGGATCGATACGAAGCCTCTCAAACAATATTTCTCCCAGTTGTTTGGGGGACGAAACGTTAAAACTCACCCCTGCCAGGGAGATGATCTCCTCTTCCAGAGCTACCAGTTGTTTGCGTAACTCCAAAGCATACTCGTTTAAAGCATGGGTATCCAGTTTCACCCCGGCCATCTCCATATCGGTTAGCACCGGTACCAGCGGCATTTCAACCGTTTGGAAAAGGTTGACCAGGTTGTCCTTTTCAAGCAATGGGACCAGGTATTCTTTCAGCTGAAAAGTTAAGTCGGCATCTTCGCAGGCGTATTCACACAATTTTGTGTGATCTACCGATCGCATAGTGATCTGATTTTTTCCCCTGGGCCCGATAAGACTTTCCGTGGGGATTTTCCTGTAGTGGAGGAAAGTTTCGCAAAGATAATCCAGATTGTGCTTCCATTCAGGCTGGATCAGGTAGTGTGCCAGCAAGGTATCAAACAAGGGACCTCTGACCTCCATACCGTATTGACGCAACATAAGGAGGTCATATTTCAGGTTCTGACCTGTTTTCCGAATCTTCTCATTCCAGAAAATCTCCCCGAATTCCCTGACTTCCTCTTCCGCTTTGCGCCGGTCTGTAGAGATCAGCACACACCAGGCTTCATGAGGCTGGTAAGAAAAAGAGAGGCAAACCAGATCGGCCATGTGGGGATCCAGTCCGGTGGTCTCGGTGTCAAAGCAGAATTCGGATTGAAGGGAAAGTTTCTGTATCAGGTCGGCCCGCTGAATTTGGTTTTCCACGAGATTATACTGATGCGGGGTATTATGGATGGTTTTTATTTCGGAGGAAGGAACTGGGGTTTCGGGGCTCTCCTCCATGCCGAAAAGCGTTCCTTGAACAGGCCGTACCTCTTTCGGCTTTTCTTCTGGTTCATCGAGGTGAAGCCTTTCGGCCAGCCCCCGGAATTCCAGCTCCCGGAACAGCTCTTTCAGCAACGGCTTATCGGCCGGTTCCATCCTGAGCTTTTCAGGTTCAAACTCCACCGGGACATCCAGCTTTATGGTGGCCAGCTGTCTGGAAAGAAGCACCTGTTTTTCATACTCTTCCAGGTTTTCCTTCTGTTTCCCTTTCAGCCGGTTCAGGTTTCTGTATATACCCTCTATGTCCCCATAACTGCTGATCAGCAACTGGGCATTTTTAGGCCCTATTCCCGGGCATCCGGGTATATTGTCGGATGCATCTCCCATAAGTCCCAGCAGGTCAATAACCTGGAGAGGAGAATGGAGTCCGAAGTTCTTTTTGACCTCCTCCACACCCCAGATTTCATTCTCGTTCCCCGATTTTCCGGGTTTATACATGAAAATGTTCTCCGAAACAAGCTGTGCATAGTCTTTATCGGGAGTCATCATAAAGACGGAAAAACCTTCTGTTTCTGCTTTTTTTGCCAGCGTACCAATGATGTCGTCTGCTTCGTACCCCTCCATTTCAATGATCGGAATGCGCAAAGCTTCAATCATCCGCCTGATGTAAGGCACTGCATTGCGCAGGTCCTCGGGCATCGCCTGCCTGTTGGCCTTGTAAGCCTCATACATTTCATGCCTGAAAGTGGGTTTGGACATATCAAAAACCACTCCGATATATTCAGGCTTTTCCGACTCCAATACCTGGATCAGGGTATTGGCAAATCCCAGAATGGCCGAGGTATTTACTCCCCTGGAACTGAACCGGGGAGAGCGTATAAAAGCAAAGTAACTCCGGTAGATCAAAGCATACGCATCAACAAAGTATACCCTTGGATTATTTTTTTCTGTCATGATTGTCGGGTTTTGGAACCTTACTCCAGGTTCGGTTTTAACTGATAATTTCAGGTAATCCTTCATAATCTGCTTGTTCATTATCAGAGGCATACCATTCTGCGAAGGAATTTTCAGTTTCAAACAGTCTGACACAGAACAGGTTGATCCCCTCAGGCAGAAGGGGTATCAGCAGTCTGGCAATATATGTCACCAGATTTTCTGTGGTTGGCTGAAAGTCAACCATTATTAATCTTTCCGTGATATCCTGCCAGGCTGTGGAATGACCGGCAGGGGTATTCCGGTTGATCATGAGTGCATGGTCGAACTGGTCGGTGATGCAGGTTTTGACGAGAGCCTTCAGGTTGTGGAAATCCATCAACATCCCGTCATCAGGATCTCCGGGCCTATCTGCAACATTGCCGTTTACGGTGATTTCAAGGTGGTAGGAATGACCATGGATATTCCTGCAAAGGCCTTCATATCCCTGCAGGGCATGGGCCATTTCAAAATGGAACCGCCTTGTTATTCTGATTTTTGCCATTTCTTAAATATATTCTGAATCGTGAAGTTACGGAAAAAACATTTCAGTACAATTTTGTCTATTTTTGTAAAATGAAAGATTCCGGCGAATGTAAAAATTTAAGTTTAACGGATAAAATAATTATTTAAATGAGAAAATGGCGTATTGAGGATTCCGCTGAGTTATACAATATTAACGGGTGGGGAATCAATTATTTTTCCATTAATGAGAATGGAAATGTGGTTGTCACCCCCAGGAAAGATGGGATTTCTGTTGATCTGAAAGAACTGGTTGAGGAACTGCAGCTGAGGGATGTAACCACACCCTTGCTTGTTCGTTTTCCCGATATTCTGGACAGCAGGATTGAAAAGATGGACAGTTGCTTCAGGATCGCCGCGGAGGAATATGACTATAAGGCTCAGAATTTCATCATTTATCCGATCAAAGTCAATCAAATGCGTCAGGTGGTGGAGGAGATCGTCGACCACGGGAAAAAATTCAACATTGGGCTTGAAGCAGGGTCCAAGCCGGAGCTTCACGCCGTGATTGCCATCGATACCGACAGCGATTCGCTGATTATATGCAACGGCTATAAAGATGAAAGCTATATTGAGCTGGCACTGCTGGCCCAGAAAATGGGTCGCCGGATATATATCGTGGTAGAAAAGCTGAATGAACTCAGATTGATTGCGAAGGTGTCAAAACGGCTTAGAATCAGGCCGAATATTGGAATCCGCATCAAATTGTCGAGTGCTGGAAGCGGGAAGTGGGAAGAGTCAGGCGGAGATGTGAGCAAATTCGGACTGAACTCCAGTGAATTGCTCGAAGCCCTTGATTTCCTGGAAAGAAACGGGATGAAGAACTGTCTCCGGCTGGTTCATTTTCATATTGGCAGCCAGGTTAACAAAATCAGAAAGATAAAAATCGCACTCAGGGAGGCTTCTCAATATTATGTGGAGCTTTACAAGGCAGGTTTCAAGGTCGAATTTGTGGATATCGGCGGCGGTCTAGGTGTCGATTACGACGGAACCCGTTCCTCCAACAGTGAGAGCAGTGTGAATTACAGCATCCAGGAGTATGTTAATGATGCCACTTACACTATGGTGGACGCAGCCAATAAGAACAACCTTCCCCATCCGAACATCATTACGGAGTCGGGTCGGTCGCTGGCCGCACACCATTCGGTCCTGATTTTTGAGGTGCTGGAATCGGCCACCCTCCCCGGATGGGAAGAGGAGGAAGAGATCAATCCGGATGATCATGAACTGGTACGGGAATTATACCTGGCATGGGAAAACCTGAATCAGCCCAGGATGCTTGAAACCTGGCACGATGCGCAGCAGATCAGGGAAGAAGCCCTTGACCGGTTCAGCCTCGGATTGCTTGACCTGAAAACCAGGGCTCAAATAGAAAGGCTTTTCTGGTCGGTCGGACGGGAGATCATGCAGATGACCAGTAAACTCAAACATGTTCCCGAAGAGTTGGTCACCCTTCCCAAGCTGTTGTCAGATAAATATTTCTGTAATTTCTCCCTGTTCCAGTCGCTTCCCGATGCATGGGCTATCGACCAGGTTTTCCCAATTATTCCCATTCAGCGGCTGGATGAGAAACCCGACCGGTCGGCCACCCTGCACGATATCACGTGCGATTCCGACGGGAAAATCGATAACTTTATCTCTACCCGGAACATGTCCTATTACCTGCCTGTCCATACGCTGAAAGGCAGAGAATCGTATTACATCGGCGTATTTCTGGTGGGTGCCTATCAGGAAATCCTGGGCGACCTGCACAACCTGTTCGGCGACACCAATGCGGTGCATGTTTCCGTCACTAGCAAAGGATATCAGATCGACCAGGTCATCGACGGTGAAACTGTGGCGGAAGTACTCGATTATGTGAATTACAATCCCAAGAAGATGGTGAGGAGTGTCGAAGGTTGGGTATCCTCCTCGGTAAAAAGTGGCAAGATCAGTGCGGAAGAGGGTAAGGAATTCCTCTCCATTTACCGTTCGGGACTATACGGGTATACCTACCTGGAATAATATTTCACCGCAAAGGCGCTGAGGCGCAAAGAAATATATTCTTTGCGCCTTTGCGCCTTATGCAGTGCACAAAACAGCTTATTTCGGAAGGGGATAACCTTTGATGGCTTCCAGGTTTTTATGGATTTCTTCTTCAGGGTATTCATAATCCTGTAACTTGCCGGACATATATTTCTCATATCCGAGCAGGTCAAGCAATCCATGTCCGGTGAAGTTGAAAAGGATCACTTTTTCTTTTCCTTCTTCTTTGGCCAGTTTAGCCTCGCGGATGGCTCCGGCGATCGCATGGGTGGTTTCAGGAGCCGGTATAATGCCTTCGGTGCGGGCGAACAGCAATCCTGCCTCAAAACATTCGCTTTGGTGAACGGCCTGTGCTTCCATCAGTCCGTCTTTCAGTGCGGCACTTACCAGGGGAGCCATTCCGTGGTACCTGAGACCACCGGCATGGATGGGTGCGGGGATAAAACTGTGACCCAGGCTGTACATCGGGAGCAGGGGGGTCATGCGGGCCACGTCGCCATGGTCATATACAAAGGGAGCTTTGGTAAGGGTTGGGCAGGAGAAAGGTTCAATGCCCACGATCTTAATATCGGCACCGTTTACCTTGTCGTACATAAAGGGGAACGATATGCCGGCAAAGTTACTGCCGCCGCCGCAACAGCCGACGACCACATCCGGTTTGCTGATGCCCACCTTGGCAAGCTGTTTTTTTGCCTCCTGCCCAATGATGGTCTGATGAAGCATCACATGATTCAGAACAGAACCCAGTGAATAACGGGTTTGTCCGGTCGGATCGGTCACCGCCTGCTCAATAGCTTCACTGATGGCAATTCCCAAGCTTCCGGGTGTATTGGGAAATTCGGCCAGTATATTGCGTCCGGCCTGGGTTTCCTCACTCGGACTGGGTACACAGGTGGCATCCCAGGTTTGCATCATCAGTTTCCGGAATGGTTTCTGGTCGAAACTTACTCTCACCATGAAGACTTTGCACTCCAGTCCGATCAGTTTGCAGGCATAGGCAAGCGCGCATCCCCATTGTCCGGCTCCTGTTTCGGTGGTCAGCCGTTTAATGCCAAACTGCTTGTTGTACCAGGCTTGTGCTACTGCTGTGTTGGGCTTGTGGCTGCCTGCCGGAGATACACTCTCGTTTTTATAGTAAATTTTTGCCGGAGTATCCAGCGCCGCTTCAAGTTCATAAGCACGTACCAAAGGACTCGGACGCCATTGAACCAGTATTTCCCGTATTGGTTCCGGTATGTCGATCCAGCGTTGCTGGCTTACCTCTTGCTCAATCAGGTTCATCGGGAAAACCGGAGCCAGCATTTCCGGCGTGATGGGTTTACCGTCGGGTCCCAGCGGGGGATTCAGTGGCGACGGAAGATCAGGAGCCAGATTATACCATTGTTTGGGCATCTCCGATTCTTCCAGCAAAATTTTCTTTATTCGTGTCATGGTAAAAAATTGAATTGGTTAAAACTATTTTGATTTTTTTTCTGATCTCTAAATAATTTTTATATGTAAAATCTTATCGCTATGCTTTAAAAGAACAAAAAAGAGGGACTTGCTGTGTAAACAACAAATCCCTCTTTTATCAGGTATTCATCAAACGGACATATTGTTTACGTGCGGATCACCAAGCTGTGCCACCACCACCAATTTCCGTTATATAAACCTGCCAAATTCATTTATGTAAACCTAGACGCCAAAAATAAATTGATTAATTTTAATACGCAACAATTTTATTTTAAAAGAAATTAATTTATAATGCTTCCAAATTATAAGTCCCACATGAAATCCCGGCCCAGTCTTTTTGTCAAAGCTTCATCCAGCCGGCTGCCCGGAATAAAATGGAGCGTTTGTAATCCGGTCAGGATTGCATTTTCAATATTGATTTCAAAATCATCCACAAACAGAGTTTCTTCCGATTTAATTCCGGCCAGCTGCAATACCTTTTCGAAACTGGACACCAGCGGTTTGCGGTCATGAATTTCATGTGAATAAAATGTTCTTTCAAAAAGTGAATCCACAGGCCGGTGATGTTCCGCTTCAAACCGGCATTTGAAATAGTTTATGTGAATTTCGTTGGTATTGCTGAACAGAAAGAGCCGGTAATGACTGGCCAGTTGCTGCAGGATCTTCACTTTTTCTTCGGGGACTGAACCCAGCATACTGCACCAGGCTGTGTCGATTTCATCGTCACTCAGGTTCGCATTTCCCAGTACCTGACGGATATGATCACGGAAATCGGATGGTGATATATTCCCTGTTTCCAAACCAAGAAATATAGGGTGTGCAATGGCTTGCCGGTAATCCAGCTGTTCGGCTGATATTCCCAATTTCTGAAAAGCTTTCACCGGAGCCTGAAAATCGAGGTCAAGTAATACTCCTCCCAGGTCGAAAATGATATTCCGGATGGCTGATTCACTGGTTTGTTCCATTATTGCTGGTTTGTAAAAAGGCAAAGTAAAAACTTTATTCGGAAAATCGGAAACTGTAAATGGAAGCATTTACAGCAGCAGCTGATTTCTCACATTTTAAAGCAATTATTATTATTTTGGTACGGCTGTAATATTATTTTCATCAGTTGTAATAATGGATCATTCAAAACCGGATTTCAGTGATACTTCTCTTTGGTTTTCAGATGAGAATAGAACTCAGATACAAGTGATTGACCAGCGTCATCTTCCGTTTAAGTTTGAAGTTTTCGGAATCGGATCGGTGGAAGATGCGTTTTTTGCCATCCGGGAAATGGTGGTACGCGGGGCTCCGCTGATCGGAGTCACGGCTGCATTCGGAATGTACTTTGCCCTGAAGGCCGCCGGCAGGAATAATGACAGATCACTCCCTGCAGCTGCTGAGTACCTGAATTCTTCCAGGCCGACAGCCGTGAATCTTTTCATGGCCACACGGAGAATGCTGGGAGTGTATGACCGGATTAAAAAGTGGGAGGAAAACCTGGAAATCCTGTGGGCGGAAGCTGTTAAAATCAGGCAGGAAGAGACCGATGCCTGCCTGAAAATCGGACAACACGGATTGCCGCTGATCGAAGAAATATTCAGAAAAAATCCCGGACAAGCTGTGCAGATTCTGACCCACTGTAATGCCGGCCGGCTGGCCTGCATAAAATACGGAACGGCCACGGCTCCGGTATACCTGGCACATGAAAAGGGAATTCCCGTCCATGTTTGGGTGGATGAAACCCGGCCCCGCAACCAGGGTGCACGACTCACGGCTTACGAATTGGGAGTAGCTGGTATCCCTCATACCGTGATTCCCGACAATACGGGCGGGCACCTGATGCAACACGGAATGGTGGATCTGGTCCTGGTTGGAAGTGACTGCACCACCCGCAACGGAGATGTGGCCAATAAAATAGGCACCTATCTGAAGGCGCTGGCTGCACACGATAACCAGATCCCGTTTTATGCCGCTTTGCCTTCCTCTTCATTTAACTGGAATATGTCCGACGGATTGCGGGATATTCCCATTGAAGCACGTTCAGCTGAAGAGGTGGCTTATGCCGAAGGGTGGACAGGGAAAAGTATATCGCGGGTCCGCCTGGTACCGAAGGGCAGCCGGACCGCCAACTATGGATTTGATGTAACCCCTGCGCGGCTGGTTACCGGACTGATTACCGACCGGGGCATCTGTCCGGCTTCACGGGAGGGGATCGAAGCGTTGTTCCCGGAAAGAAATATCTTAGCTTGCAAAAAGTATTAGATAATACACAGAAAATGAACAAAATAGCCATTATCGGAGGAACCGGATTTGAAAATCCCGACATCCTGAAAAACCAGGACAGGATCCATGTTGACACACCTTACGGTAAGACCGATGCGGATATTAAGACCGGGCAGATCGGAGATACGGAAGTCTGCCTGGTTTCCCGTCATGGATATCACCATGAGATTCCTCCCACCCAT
>CAYWTT010000050.1:0-14034 GCA_964461245.1 uncultured Prolixibacteraceae bacterium
CAGAAATCTCCTATCCTCAGGTTTCGATCAATCAAAAAAAAGACCGAAAGCTAATTTGCTTTCAGAAACTACCAGAAATCGAATGTTTCTCGGAATTGAACCAGATGACCGAATAAATGCTGTAACCTTCTTTGTTGGTGTAAAGCTTCCGTTCCATGTACAATACCGGCTGACCGGGCTGTAATCGAAGCAGTTCACGAATGCTGCCCTCCGGCAGCACTGCTTTCAGCTTTTGCTCACCACCCTTGATTTCTATATTGTAATGTTTACGAAGGATCTCAAACAGGGACCTGTTTTCAAAAGAGCGGCTGGTAAGGCGGGGAATATGAATATTCGGAAGGTGGTTGATATCATAAAAAAGAGGAACATCATCCACAAACCGTAGCCGTTCCATATATATGCAACCTGCTTCTTTTTCCCATTCCGAAAGTTCAAAGGGGAAGTCTTCAGGCCAGGGTTTGGCGACCGGCTTTTGCAGTATCTCCGTTTTCAGAAACTGCTCCCCAATGGCTGAAGCTGTTCCTGCTACCGAGAGAATACCAATATTTTGCAACGGTTTTCTGACGATACTCCCTTTTCCCTGTTTTTTCATAATAAGCCCATCCTGGACCAGAGTCTCTAATGCCTGCCTTACCGTAGGGCGTGTGATGCCGTAGGTGGTACACAATTCATTTTCCGAAGGTAAAAGACTCCCCTCCACATACCTCCCCGACAGGATATGGTTCCTCAGTATCTCGTATAATTTCCGGTATTGTGGTAAGGTATTCATGCCTCAAAGTTAAGAATTATTTAAACAGATCAAATCAACTTGTATATACAAGTAAAAATTTATTAACTTTGCACAGTCGACTTTGAACTGTCATTTTAATAATTGAAATTCAATAAGTTAATCAAACTTCGGTAAAAAACAGATTGTTATTACAAGTTAAATAAAAACCAGATGGCAACAGCAGTAATCATGCCCCGTCAGGGTCAATCGGTAGAGACCTGTATTTTAGGTCAGTGGTATAAGGAGATCGGAGATGAGGTTCACAGCGGAGACATTCTGTTCTCCTATGAAACCGACAAAGCTTCTTTTGAAGAAGAGGCAAAAACCGACGGATTTTTATTGGTCCGTTATTTTGAAGCAGGTGATGAAGTACCTGTGCTGACCGAAATTGCAGTGATCGGAGGGAAAGATGAACAGGTTCCCGGGAAGATGACAGGGGGCGGAACCGTGTCAGCCGTTCCCCAGGAAGAAGAGTTTCCCAAAGTAATTGAATTTTCTGTTGAACCGGGGGCTTCATCCAATGAGCGCATTCATGTTTCGCCTCTGGCCAGAAACATGGCCAGGCAGATGGGAGTAGACTTTACCGGGTTGACAGGGACTGGCCCCATGGGAAGGATCATTGCACGCGATATTGAAATGGCCGCAGAAAAGCAGAAAACAGCACCTAAAGCTGCGGAAAAGATGGTTAAACCGGAAGCAGAACGTGAAGTGGCGAAACCTGCGGTTATGCCGGCACAGCCGCAACCCGCCTATTCCGGCCCGAAATCGGGTACTGATTTTGAAGTCAGGCCTGTTTCCAATATGCGGAAGCTGATTGCCAAAGCCATGCATGCTTCAATTCAAAACTCGGCTCAGCTTACCCATCACCTGAGTGCCGATGCCAGAAAGCTTCTGGCAGCAAGGAAAAAGTTCAAAAAAGAGTTTGAATCCGGGATCTTAAAAGAGAACGTGACCATCAACGACCTGGTTTGCCTGGCTGTTATCAGGGCGCTCAGGAAGTTCCCGCAGGTGAACACCCATTTCCTGGGCGACCAGATCAAATATTTCAACAAAGTCCACCTGGGGCTGGCTATTGACACTGACCGGGGGCTTATGGTTGCCGCCCTGCGCAATGCCGACGACTATTCCATTACCGGATTGTCTTCCCGGTTACAACAACTGGCCCTGGAATGCAGAAAGGGAAATATCAATCCCGACCTATTGAATCCGGAGGCAGCCACCTTCACGGTGTCCAACCTGGGCAATTACGGAGTGGAAATATTTACGCCGGTTATTAACCTGCCTCAGTCCGCCATTTTGGGAGTCTGCGCCATCCAACCCCGGCCGAAGGATATCGGCGACGGAGTGTATGCCATTGTGCCCATGATCGGTCTTTCGCTCACCTATGATCACCGTTCCCTGGACGGGGGTGAAGCAACCCTTTTCCTTGCTGAAATCAGAAATCAGATAGAATCAATTGAATATTAACCGCAAGACGTGGAGACGCAACGATTTGCCGGCGCCTCTGCGGTAAAAAATTTACCAAAATGCCAAAATCTCAATTTATAAATCCGTCTGAAGTCCGGAAACCAGGTATGATTGAGTTTCAGCCGATTCCGGTAAACCAGTATAACAAGAGTATTGCCGAAGAGAAAGCCAATTTCAGTGATGATGATCTTCTGCGGATATACCGCGACATGGTGGTGATCCGGGAGTTTGAAACCATGCTGAACTTGATCAAAACCAGGGGCGAATACAACGGGATTCCTTACAACCATCCTGGGCCGGCGCACCTCTCCATCGGGCAGGAAGCCGCTGCCGTCGGAATGGCTTATACCTTGTCGGTCGATGATTTTATCTTCGGATCGCACCGTAGTCACGGGGAAATCCTGGCCAAGGGATTATCGGCCATTGCCCAGCTGAATGACGAGGCACTGATGAAGATCATGGAGAACCATTTCGGGGGAGCCACCCTTCGCCCGGCGCAAAAGGGACATAAAGGAACGGTCAGGGAACTGGCCATCAAATTTCTGATTTACGGCACCCTGGCTGAGATATTTGCACGTGAAACCGGATTTAACAAAGGATTGGGAGGATCGATGCATGCCTTTTTCACCCCATTCGGTGTCTATCCCAACAACGCCATCGTGGGCGGGTCAGGCGACATTGCCGTGGGAGCAGCTCTGTATAAAAAGGTAAACCGTAAAAAAGGCATCGTGGTTGCCAATATCGGCGATGCCTCAATGGCCTGCGGCCCGGTTTGGGAAGGACTTTCCTTTGCCACGATGGATCAGTTCACTGAACTCTGGAATGAGGAAATGAAAGGAGGCCTCCCGCTGATCGTCAACATCATGAATAACCAGTATGGGATGGGAGGTCAGACCTGTGGTGAGACCATGGGTTACGGAATTGCTGCCCGTATAGGGGCCGGACTGAACAAAGACCAGATGCATGCCGAACGGGTGGATGGGTATAATCCACTGGCCGTTATCGATGCATACCGTCGCAAACGGCAGATCCTGGAGGAAAAACGGGGACCTGTTCTGCTTGATGTGCTTACTTACCGTTACAGCGGGCACTCTCCTTCTGACGCCTCCTCATACCGCACCAAAGAAGAGGTGGAAGCTTGGGAAGAAGTCGATTCCATCCTGTGGTTCGGAAGCGAACTGGTGAATGCAGGAGTAGCCGGGGAATTGCAGCTTGAACAGATCAGGAAAGAAACGGCAGAGCTGATCACCTGGGCACTGAAACTGGCCACGGACGAGGAGATCTCTCCCCGCATGGATACCTGTTCCTATCCCAACCTGATAGGCGACATGATGTTTTCAAACGGTTCAATGGACCGCATGGAAGAGGGGGAACCCGAAGTGAACCATCCTATGGAGGAAAATCCCAGGGTAAAACAGCTGGCTACAAAAGAAAGATATGCCTTTGACAAAGAGGGCAAACCGCATTCTAAAATAAAAAATTACGTTTTAAGAGATGGAATATTTGAAGCCATAATCGACCGTTTCTATAAAGATCCAACCCTTGTGGCATACGGAGAAGAGAACCGTGACTGGGGCGGAGCATTTGCGGTTTATCGCGGGCTCACCGAGGCCCTTCCCTACCACAGGCTCTTCAACTCCCCGATTTCAGAAGGCGCCATCGTGGGCACTGCCATCGGATATGCCATGTGCGGAGGAAGGGTGATCCCTGAAATCATGTATTGCGACTTCCTCGGACGCTCAGGAGACGAAGTGTTCAACCAGTTGCCCAAATGGCAGGCCATGAGCGGGAATGTACTGAAGATGCCTGTCGTCGTGCGCGTATCCGTGGGTTCCAAATACGGGGCACAGCACTCACAGGACTGGACTGCCCTGGCTGCCCATATTCCGGGGCTGAAAGTGGTCTTCCCTGTTACACCCTACGATGCAAAAGGACTGATGAACAGTGCCCTTCAGGGTACCGACCCGGTTATTTTCTTCGAAAGCCAGCGCGTTTACGACATCGGTGAGATGTTCCACAAGGAAGGAGTCCCTGCCGGATACTATGAAATTCCGCTGGGAGAACCCGATATCAAACGTCCGGGTAACGACATCACCATCCTGACCATCGGTGCCACCCTTTACCGCGCCCTCGAAGCCGCCGACATACTGGAGAACAAATACGGCCTCTCGGCAGAGGTGATCGACGCCCGGACCCTGGTTCCCTTCAACTATGATAAGGTGATCACCTCAGTGAAGAAAACAGGAAAGATCATAATTTCAGGTGATGCTTCCGCCCGTTGCTCCTTCATGCGCGACCTTGCATCCAACATCACCGAACTGGCATTTGATTACCTTGATGCTCCTCCGGTAGTGGTAGGTTCACGAAACTGGATCACCCCTGCCTACGAACTGGAAGATGCTTTCTTCCCACAGCCTTCCTGGTTCATCGATGCCATACACGAAAGAATTCTCCCGCTCAACGGCCATGTTCCCGGAAGTGATTTTTCGGAACAGGAACAACTTGACCGGAACGCCCGGGGTGTTTAAATCAGCTATTATTAAATAAAAACAGAAAACGCTGCCTGGAAAAGACCAGTGCAGCGTTTTCTGTTTTTATTTTATTCTGTTCCGTTCAATATTTGGTAACCTTCAGAACCCGTCCTATTTTCAGTACGGAATGGGTGGTCAGGTTGTTGCTCTGACATAAAGATGCCACGGAGGTATTGAACTTTCTGGCAATATCCCATAATGAATCACCGGCCTTGATCACATAATCCACCACAGTACCCGTACCCATCTCTTGGATATAACTGTTCCCTTTAGAGGTAAGGCTGATATTTTCACCCGTTTTTGGATCGAGAATCAAATCAGCCATCTTTTCCTTATCACAGATGTTATCCCTGACACAGAGATTTCCAAAATCATATACCAGCTCCGGATTATAGGCCACACGGTTTTCCCTAATTTCAAAATGCAGATGCTCGGTGGTCGCTCTTCCCGTCCTGCCACCCAATCCCAGCGGCTGACCTTTTTTAACCTTGTCTCCTGGCTTTACCAGAAAACCAGATAGATGACCATAATATGTTTCCAAGCCGTGTGCATGCTTTACGATCACCAGATTGCCATACCCGTAATATCGGCATGCCCTGAAAACTTCGCCGTTATAAGCTGCATATACCGTATCCCCGAGATTCAGTTTGATATCGGTCCCCGTGTGCATCCGGCCTCTTCGCCTCCCAAATTTGCTTAGCACTTTCCCATTTACCGGTACCGAAAACTGGCTTAAAAAATCACTGAACTGAAGCAGTTCTTCATCATTGGCTATAAAAGAATTTTCAGGTGCCATCATTTCAGGACCGATACAGGTGTCCTGATCCACATATATATCCGGCAACTTTATTGTGTCCCGCTTTTGAATGATGAAATTAGCCGCAAAGAGCATATCGGCTAAAAATATCAAAAATGTGGTAAAAAGCAGCCCTGTTGATAATCTTCTTATCATCCTTGTTCGTATTTATTCCGGTGAATAACCCTTTCCGGAAGCTATTTTCCGGGTTGTTTTTTCAGCAGCAAAAATATAGATAATTTTTCCTTTTTTCCAAATAAGACAGGGAGTCAACTTTTAATAATTATGCAACATATTGATTTAAAGATATTTTATTAATCTACTATTAACAATTTTAACACTTTTTACAAATATTCGAAACTCAAAAACTGCCTGAAAAACGTCAAATGGGACACAATTTAAGGGGACACAGTGAATGTCATTCCCTCGCTTTTTAGTTAATTTGCAGAAAAGAAAAATATGTCATCAGATCCAAACTATTATGCGGCATTACCCTCTTTAAAAGAGTTGGAATCTGCAGCCTGGACACCCCTGGAAGGGAAGATACCCGGAATAAACGGACATATTCACTCACCCTATTCTTTCAGTGCTTTCCACAATATTGAACAGCCATTTCAGATGGCAAAGGAAGAAGGCATATCGGTGTTGGGGATCAATGATTTTTATTCCACTGACGGATATGGGGAATTTGCTGCGCTGGCAAAACAGTTCAGGATTTTCCCGCTCTTCAACATTGAATTCATGGCTCTTCAGAAAGCAGAACAGCAGTCAGGTATCCGCATCAATGATCCGGTGAATCCGGGACGGACTTACATGAGCGGGAAAGGGCTCTGTTATCCGGTCAGGCTGAGCGATCAGAGCCTGCAAAAGCTGGAGATCCTTCAGCAGGAAAGCAATCGGCAGACTTACAGGATGGTGGACAAACTGAATGATTACCTGGCTTCTCTGAACACAGGGATCCGCTTTGATGCTGCAGATATACAGCGCCGGCTGGCGAGGAATCTGTTGCGTGAACGGCATATCGCCGCAGCTGTCAGGCTGGCTGTTTCAGAAAAGTACAAGACTCCGGAGGAGATCATGAAAGGGTTCACCCTTATTTTTAAGGGCAAAACGCCCAAATCTTCACTGGAGAATGTGGCATCCCTTGAAAATGAAATCCGGAACAACCTGTTGAAATCGGGCGGCCCTGCCTATGTACCGGAAGACGAAAAAGCTTTTCTGAGCCTCAGTGAAGTGACCGTTTTCATCTTGGATGCGGGAGGCATTCCCTGTTATCCGGTCTTACTAGATGATGCCAAAGGGAATTTCACCGAATTTGAAAAAGAGTGGTCCAAAATGGCCGACCGCCTCACGGAATTGGGAATTTATATGATCGAGCTGATCCCCGGACGGAATGATTACTCCATTCTGAAAGAGTTTGTGCATTATTTTGACAAAAGAGGTTTCCCGGTCACTTTCGGGTCAGAACACAATACTCCGCAACTCGATCCGCTGACCATAACCTGCCGAGGGGGAGCATTGCCCGATGCCGGATTGCAAAGGATCAATTACCGGGGGGTTTCCGTGATCGCCGCGCATCAATACCTGACGGCCAACGGGGAAACTGGATTTCCGGCCGGTCATTTCCCTTCCCGGTCTGAAAAAGAAAAACTCGAACACTTGGGAATGAAAATTATTTCAGAATTCACACAAGCATAATCATGGAAAATCAAATAAAAGATCTGATCGCCATCTCTCAGTTTTACGGCACAAAGCCGGAGTATGTCATCGCAGGAGGCGGGAATACTTCCTGGAAAAACGACCGTCTTCTTTATGTCAAGGCCAGTGGTGTGAGCCTGGCCGATATCAGTGAAAAAGGATTTTGTGTATTGGATCGTTCCAGGTTGGCCCAGCTGCCCGACATGGAGTTTTCATCCGATCCGGTAGTCAGGGAAGAACAGGTAAAAAACGGCCTCATGGACAGCCGTACCGACCCGGCATCGGGGCTTCGCCCGTCGGTGGAGACCTCCCTGCATGACCTTTTCAGCTATGCTTTTGTGGTCCACACCCACCCCACCCTTGTTAACGGCCTGATGTGCAGCATGGAATCCGAAAAAAGAACGCTGGAGCTTTTCGGATCCGATGCGCTGTACATTCCCTATTCTGATCCGGGATTCATCCTGTTCACCATTATCCGCAAGAAAATCCTGGAATACAGGCAAAAGAACGGTACGGATCCGCACATCGTGTTTATCCAGAATCACGGGGTATTCGTGGCGGCCGACACGATTGAAGAGATCAGGAAGCTGTATGCCGGCATTGAAACGATTTTGGAAACCCGTATCGGATCCCTTCCTGATCAGGGCCCGTTGGAAGTATCTCCGCTTCTTTCCTCCATACTCCCTGCGGTCAGAATGCTCCTGTCTGACGGATCTATCCGGGTTGCCCGGGCATTCCACGACTGCACGGTAAAACCTTTTATCGCCGGTGCCGAAGCTTTCAGCAGGATTTCCAGGCCATTTACCCCCGACCAGATGGTTTACTGCCTTTCGGAATACCTTTTTGTGGGAAATACGGAAGATAAAGAGAGGCTTCTGGATGAGATACAGAAAGGTATCGAAGCTTTTCACACGCGAAAGGGAGTGAATCCCAAGGTTATCTTTGTGAAGGATGAAGGAGTTATCGTGGCCGAAGAATCACCGGTTGCACTGGATTATTTGCAGAGCCTGGTACTTGATTTCACCCGGATAGCCCTGCTGAGTGAAGCTTTCGGAGGTCCTCACCCGATGACGGCCGGCCAGGTCGCTTTCATTGAGAGCTGGGAAGTGGAGAACTACCGGAAAAAGGTCTCTTTAGGATCAAAAACCAAAGGCCGGAGTGAGAACAAGGTGGCAATCATAACCGGAGCAGCCCAGGGTTTCGGGGCCGGGATCGCAGAGATTCTCTTTGCAGAAGGCGCAAACATTGTCGTAGCCGACCTCAACGAGGAAAAAGGGCTTGAATTTGCCGGCCGGCTGAATGCCCAGGGGAAGAAGAACAAGGCTCTTTTTGTCAGGGTGAATGTGGCTGAAGCTGCTTCCGTGGAAGAGATGGTCCGTAAAACGGTCAACCATTTCGGCGGCATTGATGTGCTGATTTCCAATGCTGGGATCTTACGGGCAGGAGGGCTTGAGGAGATGACTCCGGAGAGCTTCGAACTGATGACCCGTGTAAACTACACAGCCTATTTTCTTTGCGCAAAATATGCCTCTGCGGTCATGAAACTGCAAAACCGCTTCCATCCCGGGATTTTCATGGATATCATCCAGATCAATTCCAAATCGGGTTTGAAAGGCAGCAACAAAAACTTTGCCTATGCCGGGGGAAAATTTGGAGGCATCGGGCTAACCCAGTCGTTTGCCCTTGAACTGATGCCATACCATATCAAGGTAAACGCGATCTGCCCGGGTAATTTCTTTGACGGCCCCCTGTGGTCTGATCCGGTGAACGGATTGTTCATTCAATACCTGAAAGCCGGAAAAATCAGGGGAGCTAAAAATGTGGAAGACGTTAAAAAGCACTATGAGTCACAGGTACCTGCCGGAAGAGGATGCCTTCCTTCCGATGTGGCCAAAGCCATATTTTATGTCATCGAGCAGGAGTATGAAACAGGCCAGGCTGTCCCAGTCACCGGCGGTCAAGAAATGCTCAGTTGATCCCGGGTTCCGGAAGCAGAATCGGACATCAGTGTATAAATGAGGTCAGGTTTCATTTCCGGATTGCTGATCCTGAAACGGGATTGTTCATAGAAGGGGCGCCGCTTGGCCAGGTTTTCAGAGATGAAAGCCATCAGTTCCTGCCTGTTTTTTCCGGCGATCAGGGGGCGGACCGTTTTGGAGGCCATCAGTCGCCGGGCCAGAATGAGGGGATCAATGTCAAGGAACAAAGTGACCCCTGTCCGGTTCATCAGCTCCATGTTATCGAAAAAACAGGGGGCGCCCCCACCAGTAGCCACCACCACCTCATCATATTCAGAAACCTCCTCCAGTGCTTTACGTTCCTTTTTCCGGAACCCTTCCTCCCCCTCCTGCTGAAATAGTTGCGAAACAGTACGGCAATTCCGTTCCTCGATATACTTGTCGAGATCAAGGAAACGCATTCCTGCCAGCTTGGCCAGCTTTTTCCCCAATGTGGATTTGCCACTTCCCATATATCCAACCAGGTATATGCGCATGTCAGAAAAGGGTCATCTGGTTGGCATCTTCATCCGTAAGCCGGCGTATCTCAAAGGGGATATCATCCAAAACCTCCTCCTGGTTTTCTTCGATGACCACCTCATCGGGAGAAACATCATGCTCATCTCTGATAACGGGCTCCAGCTCCCTGATATTCTCCACCTCGTAATTACTCAACCTTTTCCCTTTGGCTTTCCAGCTCTTGATACCGATAAACTCGGCAACCTCGATGATCTCATTCTCCCGCTCGCTGTGTTTACCTCCAAACTCAATTTCAAAACGCGGATAACGCACCCACGTCACACTGACCAGCTTATTATCCTTATTCTCCCCGATAAAGCCGATGGCCCGGTTCATCACCTCTTCTATCTCAAAGCGTTTCACGTAATAATATTCCTGCTCTGCATCGTAATACACGACAGACAGGATCTTCCCAGGGTCGAATTTTTCAATAGTAAGGATGTTGGGTTCGAAGTGGTTGCTCAGGTCGTAGTTGTATAACTGGTATTCACCGCTCTTAAAAATCACCAGTATCTTGTCTTCCCCCTGGAACTCGCCAAGGTATTTTCCACGCTTGTCGGCATTCAGCCGAAGCACGTCAGGATCAAACCAGACCTTCAGTCCGCCCAGGGTAGAGATTCCCCTTTCGTGAAGTGTGATCTTATGTACTTCATATTTGGTAAGGATATTTCCCATTGACTGCCGTCCTTTAATAGCCAGTTCCCCGAGGTCCTGTTCAAAAACCAGCTTTTTAATACGGGGTTTTGGCTTCAGGAAGATCTTCAGCACTTCAGCCTCCCCGTTGGGATTGGCTGAGAAATAGATGATCCGGGAACCTTTGTTCCCCATGGTAAGGTCATACTCTTTGTCGCGGGTGACACCAGTAACATTGAAGCGTTTCATATAGGAGAACCCCGTTTTACCATCGCGGTAAACCACATTGTATATGGTGCGGTTATCATCCTTGTTGAACACATCGATATGGATCACATTCTTACCGATAAATGCCTTCTCACTGACCTTGGTGACGAAATAGGTCCCTTCTCGCCGAAATACGATGATCTCGTCCATGTCGGAGCAATCACAGACATATTCGTTCTTCTTTAGTCCGGTTCCGGCAAAACCCTCGTCCCTGTCGATGTATAGCTTTTCATTAGCCACGACCACCTTTGCAGCCACGATGTTTTCGAAGCTCCGCAATTCAGTTTTCCTTTCCCTGCCCTTGCTGTATTTGCTTTTCAGTCGTTCGAACCATTCTATTGTGTAGGGAACAATATGGTGGATACGATCCATTACCAGTACGATCTCATCCTCCAGTGCCCGCAGGTAATCAGCGGCTTTGTCGGCATTGAACTTGAGAATCCGGGCCATACGGATTTCCAGGAGTTTCAGGATATCCTCCCTGACAATTTCCCGGTGAAAAAGCGGTTTCCACGGCTCCAGGCGACTATCGACATGAGCAACGGCAATGTCCATGTTTTCAGCCTGCTCGAACTCCCTGTCCTTGTAAATTCTTTCTTCAATGAATATTTTTTCAAGGGAGGCAAAATGCCAAGCTTCTTCCAGTTCGTTCTTTTTAATCTCCAGCTCCAGTTTTAAGAGCTGTAGGGTAGAATCGACCGATTTTTTCAGGATTTCCGAAACGGTCAGGAAATAAGGCTTATCGCCCTCAATGATACAGGCATTGGGACTGAGCGATACTTCACAATCGGAAAAGGCATAAAGGGCATCAATGGTTTTATCGGAAGAGACCCCGGGAGCCAAATGGACCAATATTTCCACATTAGCGGCCGTATTGTCATCTATTTTCCTGATTTTGATCTTCCCTTTTTCATTGGCTTTCAGGATCGATTCAATCACGGAAGTGGTCGTCTTCCCGTAAGGTATTTCTGTGATAACCAGCGTCTTACTGTCTCTTTTCTCGATTTTGGCCCGTACTTTGATTACCCCTCCCCGCAGACCGTCGTTGTATTTTGACACATCGACCGACCCTCCGGTGGGGAAATCCGGGTATAGGAGAAAGGGTTCTTCCTTCAGATAGGCAATGGCTGCATCGGTAATTTCGATGAAATTATGGGGAAATATTTTGGATGCCAGGCCCACAGCGATCCCATCCACCCCCTGCGCCAACAGAAGCGGGAATTTCGCCGGCAGCATGACCGGCTCTTTCTTCCGGCCATCGTAAGAAAGCTTCCACTCCGTGGTTTTGGCATTAAAGAGAACCTCAAGGGCAAATTTCGAGAGGCGGGCTTCGATATACCGGGGAGCGGCAGCTCCATCCCCCGTAAGAATATTACCCCAGTTTCCCTGGGTATCTACCAGCAGATCCTTTTGTCCCATTTGTACCAGCGCATCGCCGATAGAGGCATCCCCATGCGGATGGTATTGCATGGTTTGCCCAATGATGTTGGCCACCTTGTTGAAACGGCCGTCATCCATCTCCTTCATGGCATGCATGATTCTACGCTGAACGGGTTTCAATCCGTCGATCACATAAGGCACCGCACGTTCCAGGATTACATAGGAGGCATAATCAAGGAACCAGTCACGGTACATTCCTGAAAGGTAGGTAATCCCCTCTTTCGTGGCTTCAGGCTTATTATCCGGTTCTAATTCAACTTCACTCATGCCACTTCGTCTTTTTCAATGTACAGGTTGTCGATAATGAAATCCTGCCGTTCCGGGGTGTTCTTACCCATATAAAATTCGAGCATCTGGGTGACCGATTCGTGCTTTTTCATCTGAACAGGATCAAGCCGCATGTCAGGGCCGATGAAATTCTTGAACTCATCGGGTGAAATCTCACCCAGCCCTTTGAACCGGGTTATTTCGGGATTTCCTTTCAGCATGTCGACGGCCTTCACTTTTTCTTCTTCGGAATAACAGTAAATGGTCTGCTTCTTGTTTCTTACCCTGAACAGCGGGGTCTGCAGGATAAAAACATATCCTTTCCGGATCAGTTCCGGGAAAAACTGAAGAAAAAAAGTGATCAGCAGGAGGCGGATGTGCATTCCGTCCACATCGGCATCGGTGGCTATGATCACTTTGGCATAGCGGAGGTCATCGATACTCTCTTCAATATCCAGTGCAGCCTGTAGAAGGTTAAACTCTTCGTTCTCGTAGACTACTTTTTTCGTCAGTCCGTATGTATTGAGCGGCTTGCCCCTCAGGCTGAAAACCGCCTGGGTATCCACATCACGCGATTTAGTGATGGATCCGCTGGCTGAATCACCTTCAGTGATAAAAATGCAGGTTTCTTCCCTCTTTTCATCGCTATCGGTATAATGAATGCGGCAATCACGCAATTTGCGGTTGTGCAGGTTCGACTTCTTCGCCCGCGCTTTGGCCAGCTTTTTGATGCCGGAAATCGCCTTTCTCTCCCGTTCCGACTCCTGGATCCTCCGGAGAAGGACTTCCGATGTATCGGGATTTTTATGCAAATAATTATCGAGCTCTTTCTGAACAAAGTTGAACACGTGCTGACGGACAGTGGGTCCGTCAGGGCCCATGTCCCTCGATCCCAGCTTGGTCTTGGTCTGCGATTCAAATACAGGCTCTTCCACCTTGATGCTGATGGCAGCCACAATGGAGGCACGGATATCGGTGGGATCAAAGTCTTTCTTGTAAAAATCGCGGATGGTTTTGACCAGCACCTCCCGGAATGCCGAGAGATGGGTGCCGCCCTGGCTGGTATGCTGTCCGTTCACAAAGGAATAGTAATCTTCACCGTATTGATTCCCGTGAGTAATAGCCACTTCAATATCCTCCCCCCGGAGGTGAATAATCGGATATAACGGATCCGCCTCCAGGTTTTCCTCCAGGAGGTCACGCAATCCATTGCGGGAATAAAATTTCTGCCCGTTAAAATCAATAGTCAGACCAGCGTTGAGAAAGGTATAATTTTTCATCATGTTGACCACATGGTCACTGATGTAATGATATCCCCGGAAAATGGATTCATCTGGCCGGAACATTACCAGGGTTCCATTGAGTTCACTGGTAGGTTCAAGAGGTTTTTCACCGGTTTGGACACCTTTGCTGAAATGGAGCTCTTTTACCTGTCCGTCGCGAAACGCCATGATGGAAAAGTCGGACGACAGCGCATTCACCGCTTTGATCCCAACACCGTTCAATCCCACCGATTTCTTGAAAACTTTTGAGTCGTATTTGGCTCCTGTGTTCATCTTACTGGCCACATCGACCAGTTTGCCCAGCGGAATACCCCTCCCGTAGTCGCGTACCACCACCTTTTCCTGGTCAATTCTGACTTCGATCTTC
>CAYWTT010000051.1:0-13990 GCA_964461245.1 uncultured Prolixibacteraceae bacterium
AATGAGCTTTTTTTCAGATATGGGAAAAGACTGTACCGGTTCTCCATGGGATATCTGAAATCAGAAGCGGACGCAGAAGAAATTGTTCAGGAAGTTTTTGTTAAGATCTGGAATAACCGGGAGGAATTATCACTTCAGAAATCTTTTGAATCCTATTTGTTTACCATTGCAAAAAACGGAATCCTGAATACCATCCGTAAATCAAAAAATGAACAGGTTTATCTCCATTATGCCTCCCTTCATCCCGGGAAAAACCTGCTGGTAGACGATGAATTAGACTTTCATGAATTGGAAAGAGCTTACTACGAAGCGATCGGGAAGTTAAGTCCACGCAGAAAAGAGATCTATTTGCTTAACAGGGAACAATTCCTTTCCCATGCGGAGATTGCAGAGAGGATGAATATTTCAGTAAAAACAGTGGAGAATCAAATGACTTCAGCTTTGGCTGAAATACGCAACAGTTTACGTTCACTGGGATTTTCCGGGTTAATTTTTATCTGTCTGTTTTTACAGTAAAAATTTTTCTGTTTCAATAGGGGTTATTTTCTGTTTAAGTGTATATCTGTTTGAATAAGAAAAAAGGAATGGATTTTCCACCGAAAACGGATATTGATTTTCTTCTAAACCGGCTCTTGTCAGAAGGATTGACTGATTCTGAGAAGGATAAATTGGGGGAAGCTGTTTCTGATTCTTACAATGACAAAGAGCTCAATGAATTATTCTGGAAACACTGGGTGGGACTTAGTGGCCAGGATCTGGTTGAAGAGAACAGGAAAATGCTGATTATCAGGAACAAAATTCTCTCAAGGATAGCACCGGAAAACAATCTCCCCCAAAAGAAACATAAACCATTCACTGCCGGGTTGGGAATGTACTTTATACGGATTGCGGCCATCCTGTTTGTCCCGCTTTTATTTGGCGCATTATGGGCGATATACAGCTTAAACAGTCAGATTCAAACTCATTCTTCTCCGGTGGTGATGCAACATGTGGTTGCCACGCCGGGATCCCGGGTTCACTTTATCCTCCCTGATCAAAGCGAAGTCTGGCTTAATTCAGGAAGCAGTCTGGATTTTCCGGTCAACCTGAATCAACAGGACGAGCGAAAAGTGGAATTACATGGGGAAGGTTATTTTATGGTGGCTCATGATAAGGAACATCCATTTGTGGTAAAAACTGAAAAATACAATGTTCTTGCATTGGGGACTTCCTTTGATGTTTCAGATTATGCCGACGATTTACACAGTTGTTCCACGTTGGAAGAAGGTTCAATTGCAATCGTCAGCCATGAAGGTGAGGAAATTGCCAGGTTAAATCCCGGGCAAAAGGCAATTCTGAATAAATCAACAAATAAACTGAGAATAGTCAATGTAGAAACCATACTTACCACTTCGTGGAAAGACGGAAGGCTCATTTTCAAAAACACCTCTTTACCTGAAGTGACCCGTCAGCTGGAAAGGTGGTTCAACTGTAATATCCACCTTGATTCTCTTTTGTTGAAAGAGAAAATGAAGTATACAGCAACCATTCAGGATGAGACTTTAAATGAAGTCATGAAGATGATCGAAATTTCAACCCAATCGGTGATAGTCAAAATTGAAAAAAGGGAGGTGTATATCAGCAGAAAATAAATAACAAAAGAGCAGTGTTGCGACCACTGCTCTTTTTGAATCAATCATTATATAAATAATTAATTCACGAAAAATCAAAGTTATGAGAAAAAACTGGTCAATTAAAGACTACAGGTATGTGTTTACTTGTGTCAGGAAATTGTTATTAATTATGAGAAATAGCATTTTTCTTATTTTGCTGGGTGCATTGCAGTCGTTTGCCATCGATAATTATGCACAGACTCAAAGACTGAACCTGCAGGTCACCAATGAAAGTGTGGGTTCTGTACTTGAGAAAATCGAAAGTGAAACGGAATTTTTCTTTTTCTATAATAATCAGGTGATTGATTTCAATAAAAAGGTGACGCTTGATTTGAGGAAAAAGACCATCGATGAAGTATTGGATGAATTGTTTAAAGACAGCAATGTCCAGTACACCATCAATAACCGGCAGATCATTCTTTACCCCAGAGATTCGGGTAATGAAGAGACTCAGCAAACAAAAACCGTATCAGGAAAAGTCACCGATAATTCGGGTATGCCACTTCCCGGAGTCACGGTACTGATAAAAGGCACCACTCAGGGAACCATCACCGGTCCTGACGGGAGATATTCATGTTCAAATGTGTCCGACAAGGGTATATTGATTTTTTCGTTCGTAGGAATGAAATCACAGGAATTACCGGTCGCAGGTAAAACTGAAATCAATGTCATCATGATGGAAGAAGCGATCGGAATCGGGGAAGTGATCGCAATTGGCTATGGTACTATACGTAAGTCTGACCTGACGGGTGCCATTGGCTCCGTGTCATCAAACAAGATCATCAATGTTCCGCAGACAGGTATTGCCAACCTGTTGCAAGGGAAAATTGCCGGGATGAACATCACGACAACCAGTGGTGCCGGTGACATGCAGATTCGTGTTCGTGGTGTTACGTCTCTGAACAAGAGTAACGAACCTCTTTGGGTTGTTGACGGTGTGATTGGCGCTCCTTCTCCAAGTAATCCAAACGACATAGAAAACATTCAGGTTTTAAAGGATGCATCCGCAACTTCCATTTATGGTTCTCAGGGTGCTAACGGTGTTATCCTGGTAACAACCAAGAGAGCTAAGGCCGGATCAAAGGTTGTTTTTGATACCCGTTGGGTGATGAAAACTTTGGTAAAAGAACCTGACTTGATGAATCCTTGGGAATATGCACGCGCCTATAATGAAGTGAATGGAGCAGGTTCCATCTCTGATGCTGACATGGCCGCTTACAAGGCAGGCACGAAGGGAGTCGACTGGATTGACCAAATGATTCGCACAGGTTTTGAACAGAAGCACAATATCAACATAAGCGGTGGCAACCAGAAGACGCAGTATTATGTGACCGGTACACTTACTGACAACAAAGCTCAGTATGTAACGGTGCAAAGCAGTAGTCAAACCATAAGAAGTGGTTTGACCACTGAAATCGCTCCCTGGTTGAAATTCAACAGCTTCATATACTCTTCTTTTGGCAAGGGTCACAACAGTGTACCTACTGATGCATTTGATGGCATCTATACCTATTCCCCCACTATTGATCTGATGGATGCAAACGGTGTTTATAACAGAGACCCCTATAACTCTATTCATGATAACCCTTATGCTAAAGTAATGGCAGACTATACTGACCGCAATTCTCATTCCAACACTCTGTTCGGTGAAATGATTTTCAATATTACCGACGGTCTGACATTCTCTGTTCAGGGTTTGTACTCCAAAGGAACAAGCCGTGAAAAAAGATTCCAATCTTCAAAGATTTCTGCCGGTTCTGAGTCCTATGCAACTAATTCTAATGGCAATTCTTCTACTTGGCGTAACATCAACAACCTGACTTATGACAAGTTCATTGGTAAGGACCATCACCTGACCGCTACCGCTGTTGCAGAGTTTACAAAGAGTGAGAGTTCCAGCACCTCTTTCAATACACAGGGTATCACCAATGAAGCTACTACTTATTGGAATGTAGCTGCAGGTACGAGTATCAATGGCTCTTCTGGTTACTCTAATAGTGCATTGAGTTCCTTTTTGGGTCGTGTGAACTATAGCTATAAAGGCAAGTATTTACTGACCGGTACGATGAGAGCCGATGGCGCTTCTGAGTTAAGCAAGGACAACCGTTGGGCATACTTCCCTTCAGTAGGTTTGGGTTGGAATATCCATGAAGAGAGTTTCTTCAACAAAGACTTTGTGAACCAACTGAAAGTTCGCGCCAGCTATGGTATCATTGGGAACCATGCCGTTAGTCCTTATGAGACTTACGCCCGCTTAGAGTTCGTCAGCCGCGGCGCATCCTATGGTACAAGTACCGGCTACACAGGCTACTGGCCCGCAGGTGCAAGCAATCCCGATTTGAAATGGGAGAAGACTGCTCAGTATGACGTGGGTTTAGACCTCGGCTTTCTCCAGAACCGTTTTACTTTGACAACCGACTTGTATATCAAGAAGACTACCGACCTGTTGTTTCAGAAATCATTGCCTGCATACTATGGTGGGGGCAGCGTATGGGTAAACCAGGGCGAAATCCTCAACAAGGGTGCTGAGTTCACTTTGAATGTCATCCCTGTTACAAACAAGAACTTCACCTGGGAAACCAATCTGACAGCTGCATACAACCGCAACAAGGTTGTAGACCTGGCTGGTGAGGACTTTATCATTCCTGATGAGGGGCGTGGCTCCTTGTACTCAGGCGGTGTTTTCATCTTGAAGAAAGGTGCTCCCGTAGGCAGGTTCTATTTGTATGACTGGGCAGGTCTCAGTGACCAGGGTGTCAACTTGTTCTATACAAAGGATGGTGGCACAACCAACATGCTGAATACAGAAAACCGTATAGCTGTTGGAAACACTATACCTGCCTGGATTTTCGGCTGGAACAACTCTTTCAGTCACAAGAACTGGGATGCCAATCTTTTGTTCCGCTTCACCAGTCGTTTTGATCGTCTGAATGTAGGCCGTTATGTGGCAACAGCCATGTCAGGCCCTTCCCGTTTCATCACCATGCGTGAGGGTTACTACCGCAGTTGGGAACACGTGGCTGACAAGAAAAATGCACTCTATGCCAGCTTGACAAACTCTATCAACCAGAATACGCCCAACTCTACACAATTCCTGGAGAATGGTACATTTCTGCGTCTGCAGAACCTCTCCCTGGGTTATACTTTCCCAAGAGAAAAGACCAGGATTGCTGACATCCGCTTAGGCTTCAACGCTGAGAACCTGTTCGTGATTACAGGCTACACGGGCCTTGATCCAGAGACGGTATCAGAGACTAACCGTGGTGGGGCTCAGGATACCGTATTCGGCCTCGATAGTGGTTCAATGCCTATGCCGAGATCCTTTACATTCTCTTTACGTTTCGACTTTTAATTTTAACTGATTAATAAACTGAAATATAATATGAAGTATTTATTTAAGATATTCGCACTGGGAATCCTCGCACTGGGCACATTCTCTTGTGATGACTTCCTTAAGGAAACACCAAACGGTCAGTTGCTGACAAGTGACGCATTCAAGCAAGCCAGTGATGTTGACGATGCGGTAGATGTATTGTATCGGCAGGTCAGCCGTGGCGTGATGTATGACACACAGAACTGTGAAGGTCAGATGGGGGATGACATCTCTACGCACCCTGCTTCTAATAAGGCGCTGAACAGAGAGTTGGACTTGTATAATGTTTCTTCCGGCAATGCCTGTACGCTTGACGAATGGTCAAAAACATGGTTGATTATCAAAGCAGCCAACTATATTCTTGACGGTGCGGCTAACGCTCCGGGTGTATCAGAGGCAACGTTGAACTATGCTTTGAATCAGGCTCACTTCTGGAGAGGATGGAGCTACTTCAAGCTCGTTCGTCTGTTTGGTCCTATTCCTAAGGTTGTCAGTAACAATATCGAGACCAATATTGGATTGACTACAGTGGCTAAGATTTACGATGAGGTCATCATCCCTGACCTGACAGCCGCTGAGAACCTGCCGGATAACTATACAACTGCTCCTCAGGCATTGAACGGCATCAATGTTGTCGCTAACTCTGCTGCCGCCAAGGCGCTGTTGTCAAACGTATACCTGACCATGGCAGGATGGCCTCTGAACAGAGGTACCGAGTATTACACTTTGGCTGCCAAAAAGGCTAAGGAAGTGATTGACGGTTTGAAAGGCAGATATCACTACGCTATGTATGATGACTATGCAGAACTGTTCTCTGTTAAACTGAATACTTCCGTGAGAAACAACAAGGAACTTATCCTGGGTACTTTTTACAACTATGCATTGTACGGTGATGGTGACAGAAGTGAAGCTGCCCGTGGCGCTATTGTGGATATACCTGACTGTGCCGACGGTTATAACAACATCCGTGGGGAGATCAGTTTCTGGTACAACATGCCGGATGGACCGCGTAAGACAACTACTTATCCGGTGGTTACTTATGTAAAGGCTAACAATGCCGCTTATCCCTGGTACAGCTCAAGCGTTCCCGAAGGGAACCGTTTCCCTTATGGCGGGAAATACCTGGAAACCAACGATATGGTAACAGAGTACGATCCTTATAAGTCAATGAGCTCTCAGTTCCGTGGCTGGGGCCAGAAGACTCACCAGATGATTCGTATCAGCGAGGTTTACCTGTGGTATGCTGAGGCTCTGGGCCGTTCAGGTCAAACCAATGCCGAGGCAGTCAGCTACGTGAACATGGTTCGCAACCGTGCCGACGGTAAGGGTGCAAGCGCAATCCGTTCCGACGGAAGTGCCAACGTTTATCCTTCAACGATGAGTGCAAGTGAATTGGCGGAAGCTGCTTACAACGAGCATGGGTGGGAAGTTGCTATGGAGTGGACCGCTACAGCGACACGCTATCATGACATGCAGCGCATGAACCGCGTTCAGAATCACTTTAACCTGCGTGCACAGAATCCTATTTTTAATATTAACGGTAATGCGGTGAAAGAGCCTAACACTCCTTCAGGCACCTGGGCAGAATGGAAAATGTTTGTTCCTACTCCTGAAAGCGATGTTCTACTAAACAAGGATATTGGTATTTCACTTGAAGATAAGATGAACTTAATCAAATAAATACAACAATGATTATGAAAAAAAACATATATAAGAATGTAGCACTTTTGTGCATTTGCCTGGGTCTGACCGCATGCAACGAGAAATTCGGCGAGGGCGTGAAACTGAAAGGCATTGAAGTCGGCACTGAATTGAGCCTGAACCTGGGTTCATCGGCTATTGTTCCCGCATACCCGATTCCCTGGGACTGCACTGACTATGAGTTCACCTATAGTAGTTCCAATCCCGAAGTGGCCGATGTAAACGCTTATGGGAAAATTACCACCTTTGATTCAGGCGATGCTACAATTACCATTACTTCCGGTAACTACAGCAATAGTGTGAAGGTAAATGTATATGAAGTTACCATTGCTCAGAAATGTAAGAAAATTTCAGGCTTGGTAGGCCTTTGGGAGTTCAACCAGCCTAATCCTTTGAAAGCTACCGTAGGGGCTGACCTCATTGCCTATCACCATGGTAAGAATGAATTGGGTACTACCAGCGGTGCTGAGAATGACTATGCACAATGCACAGGCTTCAACAAGAAAGATGGTGCCATCAAAACAGTTGACTTCAACCCTGCTTTCTATTGCAAGCACGGTCTTTCATCAGGTTCTACCTACACCATCTTGATTGACGCTTTACGTCCGGAATCTTCAGGAGGCAAATACACCACATTCATCAATACCGATTTGACCAATGCCGGCGATCAGGTTGTTTACTGGCGTAAGGAAGGGTACCTTCAGGTTGACGGTAGCGCTAACCGCTCAACTCAGGCCATTTCGAATGACAAATGGTATCGTACTGTTATTGTGAAGAATGGTTCTTCTTTTCTAAGATCTTATGTGAATAGTGTGCTGTGGAAAGAAGGTGGGAATCCTTCAGGTGCCGTATTTAATAATACCGCCATCTTGCTGAATGGCGATAATGACGGCGACGACCTTTCATTGCAATGGTCAACAGTGGCTATCTTTGACAGGGCTTTGACGACTGAGGAAATCGCTACATTAGGAGGCCTTTAATTATAAGCATTCAAGATACAAAAATCGCTTTCGATGAATAAAAGGCCCCGTTAGGTTTATCCTATGCAACAGAGCTTTATCTGAAATTGAAATTAAACCTCTCAGGGGATTATAAGGAATTGAAAATGAGAAAAAGGGGACGACAAATTTTGTCCGTCCCTTTTTTAATTATTTAAATGATTTAAGTTTCGCATCCCTTGTGGTTAGATTACACGCCAGGAGGGCCGATTATAAAAAGGTGGATGATGTGGACAGGGCACCCAGGTTTTTGTACTGCATGGTTTTGGAGGGAAAGCTGATCACAACGGGTACGGAATTTGCTAAAACTGCAATAAGATCGCGAACTTTGCCTTTCCTGTATTAACAGATGCTTTTCTGGCTGGAATTACCCCATCTGATTCCGAAATTGACTATTTTAGGGTCAATAATATGAGAATGCAAACCTAAATATCCAAATGATGAGAAATTTCAGAATCGTATCCCTGATCTGCCTGACATGCTGCTTACTCCCCAACCTTCTGTATTCCAAGTCTTTTCCGTTGCTGACTAATGTAAGCGGACGAAATTGCACTTCACTCAACGGAAACTGGAAATTTCTGATAGACCCGATGGAATCCGGAACAGGATCAAAATTCTTCGCTGATAAGGAGTATTCCGAAAAAAACAGATACAGAAATTACAATTTTGATGCAGCAGATAATCTGACCGTCCCCGGCGACTGGAATACACAACGCCCTGAATTGCTTTATTATGAAGGAACGGTTTGGTACCGGAAAAAATTCAGCTACCAGCTGGAGAAGGGGAAAAGGTTATTCCTTCATTTCGGAGCGGTTAATTATGAATCGACGGTTTATCTCAATGGCGAAGAAATAGGCAATCATGTGGGTGGTTATACACCCTTTAATTTTGAAATTACGCAGTGCATCAAGAATGGGGAAAATTCGTTGGTTGTAAAGGTTAACAATGAACGACATCCCGATGGTGTTCCGGAGACCGTATTCGACTGGTGGAACTTCGGAGGAATAACCCGGCCGGTCACCCTGATTGAAACTCCGGCCGCATTTATCCGTGACTATTCCGTTCAGTTAAGCAAAAAGGATGAAAACCAGATTGAAGGATGGATCCAGCTCGACGGGGCAAGTCAAAGCGAAGAAGTCAGCATAGAAATCCCGGAATTAAAGATCAGCCGGAAAGTCAGCACAGATGCCGTAGGCAAGGCTTATTTCGGAATAAAAGCCCGACCTGATCTTTGGTGTCCCCAAAATCCCAAACTTTATTCAGTAACTATCGCATCAGCATCTGATCAGATTTCAGAAAATCTTGGATTCCGGACAATAGAAACCCAAGGAAAAAAATTGCTACTGAACGGAGAAGAGATATTTCTCCGGGGAGTAAACATTCATGCCCAGATTTACGGACGGAGTGCTTATTCCGGAGAAGATGCGGTTACCCTGCTGGGCTGGGCCAAAGAACTGGGTTGCAACTTTGTACGATTGGCTCACTATCCGCATAGTGAAGAGATGGTCAGAACGGCCGAACAGATGGGGATCCTGGTTTGGGAAGAAATACCGGTATACTGGAAAATTGAATGGAGCAATCCCGGGACCTATGCCAATGCCCAGAACCAACTGGAAGAAACCATTGCCAGAGACAAAAACAGGGCCGGCGTGATCATCTGGTCGATTGCCAATGAAACGCCCCAGAATGAGGAAAGGTTACTGTTTCTGACCAAGCTGGCCAATCGGACCAGGGAACTGGACCCATCCCGGCTGGTCAGTTCCGCCCTTGCAGGGGTAACAGACAGCAAACCAAATCATAAAACATTAACAGACAAAGTAATAGATGTACTCGACCTATTGAGTTTCAACCAATATGTGGGTTGGTTTGGGGGTACTCCTGAAATCTGTGATCAAACGGAATGGGAATTTGACGTTCAGAAACCCTTATTGATGACCGAATTCGGTGCTGCATCTCCCTTTGACAGGCACGGAGATCCGACTGAAACCTATACGGAAGAGCACCAGAAATCGTATTATGAGCATACCCTGGGAATGATAAAGCGGATTCCCGATTTATCGGGCACCTGCCCCTGGAATCTGACGGAACACCGCTCTCCCCTCCGTTTAATGTCAGGAATTGAAAATGGTTTTAGCCGGGCCGGTCTCATCTCTTCCACCGGACAAAAGAAAAAGGCTTTTTATGTGATGCAGAAATGGTATAAAGAAATGGCTGCAATGCAGAAATAATTTTCCGGATCAATCCTGAAATTCCTTCATGGTTGAATTATTACGGAATCTTTTTACCCATTTGCTGCCGGAACAACACTCGGACATTACAGTTCACACCCATATTGATCATCTATTGTATGCCCTGTCATTGGAAATGCCGTTACCGGAAACCAAAATATTCCCGTCGTATATCCTGGGCATAACGATATTCGGAATTTTTATCAGGTATTGTACTGAATCAAAAGTTTATTAATCATCTTAACATACTTCGTATATTTACAACATCGGCGAAATTAAAAGGGCAAACGTGCCGGTCAGATGCTGGGTGCGGTTGAAGAAGGTAAGAAAGTGATTCGGAAAACCATGCTGACAGGCAGGGAAGTTTACTCATACAATCAATAACCGGTTAATTTTCAACCAATCATAAAAACATGGAAATAGTTATAGCAGAAACCAAGCAGGAACTTGGCAAAAAAGCGGCCCAACGGGGTGCCGAATTGATTCGTGAGGCCATCCTCAAAAACGGAAAAGCCAATATCATCGTTGCCACAGGGGCATCTCAGTTCGAAATGCTCAGTGAATTGGTAAAAGAAAACATTGATTGGTCGGTAGTAACCGGTTTTCATCTGGATGAATACATTGGTATATCGGACAAGCACCCTGCATCATTCCGCAAATATCTTAAAGAACGGTTTGTGAATCTGGTTTCTTTAAAGGAATTCCATTACGTGAATGGCAGTATCAACCCTTATGAAGAATGCACCCGGTTGGGAAAGATCATCCACGAACACCCTATAGACGTCGCTTTTGTGGGAATCGGAGAAAACAGTCACCTGGCATTTAATGACCCGCCTGCTGATTTCATAACAGAAGAAGCCTTTCTTGTCGTTAATCTGGATGACACATGCCGCCTTCAACAACTGGGAGAAGGTTGGTTTACCACATTGAATGAGGTACCCAAACAAGCAATCAGCATGTCCATCAACCAGGTTATGAAATCAAAGGCCATCATTTGCAGTGTTCCGGATGAGCGAAAAGCAACGGCAGTATTCCACACCGTTTGCGGCGAAATTTCACCGGAAATCCCGGCAAGTATCATGCGTAATCATGCAAATGCCACCCTGTTTTTAGACCTGTCATCAGCATCGCTTATTTAAATATTAATCATAAAAGAGCATATGTATTATGGCACAATGCCTTCTTAATTTCTAACGAAATATTGACTGAAAAATGAAATTTAAGTACTTGCTTTTTGTATTGTTGGTTATGGTATCCGGTTTCGCTTCCGGAGCCAAAAACTATAAACTGAATTCTCCTGACGGGAAAATCAGCCTTGAAGTAACGGTTGACAAGGAAGTCTGCTGGTCCGTGACCATGGATGGGAGACCACTTCTTAACCCCTCCCCCATTGCTTTGCTGTTGGATAAGGAATCGCCGGGAGGAAATCCCAGGCCGGTAAAATCAGAAGTCAGGGAGGTAAATGAAACCACGCGGGCCGTTGTTCCATACAAATTCACAATGGTTAGCGACCACTGCCATGAGTTGTTAGTAAAGTGTAAGGAAGATTTTGCAGTCAGGTTTCGGGCATACGACAATGGCGCAGCATACCGGATTGAAACAGCCCAAAAAGGGGAAATGACGGTGAAAGATGAAATATGCGGTTTCGATTTCTCAGGCCGTTGTTCGGTGTTATTCCCTGAGGAAAAGAGTTTTCAATCGAGCTATGAGCCTTTGTATACAGATACCTTGCTAGCCTCCATCGGGGATAATCGGTTCTGTAGTCTCCCGGTTCTGGTGGTCAACGAAAACGGGATTAAAATTGGCATAACCGAAACCGGACAGTCGGATTACCCGGCCATGTTCCTGAGAGGCACCGGACAAAACCGGTTGAAAGCCATTTTCCCTCCTTATCCGCTGAAAATTGAAAACCTGACCTATAAAAGCGAAAAAATCACAGAAACGGCTCCGTACATTGCAAAGACTTCAGGTTCCAGGGCCCTTCCCTGGCGCTGTCTGATGCTTGCCCGGGAAGACAAACAGCTGATCGAAAATAATATGCCTTACATACTGGCTGAAAAAAACGTGCTGGATGATGTAAGCTGGATAAAACCCGGAAAGGTGGGTTGGGAATGGTGGAGTGCCAGCAATCTATTTGGTGTGGATTTCCAGTCAGGCATGAATACCGAAACGTACAAATACTACATCGATTTTGCCTCAACATTCGGACTGGAATACATCATCATGGACGGAGGCTGGTCCGACAGGGTGGAGCTGGACAAAGCAAGTGAGGGAGTCGATGTGAAAGAAATCATTCGTTACGGGAAAGAAAAAGGGGTTGGCGTAATCCTTTGGATGACCGGGATTTCCCTGCAAAAAAACATGGATTACTATCTGGATACTTTTGCCCGGTGGGGTGCAGCCGGATTAAAGGTCGATTTCCTGAACCGGGCCGACCAGCTGATGGTGCGATATTACGAGGAAATTGCGGCGGCAGCGGCCAAACGTAAAATGGTGGTGGAATTCCACGGAGCATTCAAAGCAAACGGATTACAGCGCAAATATCCCAACATAGTGAATTTCGAAGGCGTGTATGGAGGAGAAATGAACAAATTCGGAAACAAAGTCACTCCTGCTCATAACGTTACGATTCCATTTACCCGGATGTTGGCCGGCCCCATGGATTATACCCCCGGGGCTATGCAGAACGAAACGGCGAAAGGGTTCACCGCCAACTTCGATAATCCAGTAAGCCAGGGAACCCGTTGTCACCAGGCAGGAATGTACGTCATCTATGAAGCTCCGTTGCAGATGCTTTGCGACAATGCGTCACATTATTTGCGGGAACCCGGATATACCCGGTTTATAGCGAATATCCCCACCACCTGGGACGAAACAGTTGCCCTGGCAGGCAAAGCAAAAGAATACCTCATTGTAGCCCGAAGAAATGGTGAAAACTGGTATGTTGGGGGAATATGCAACTGGACGGCAAGAGACGTTGAAGTTGACCTGGGATTTTTAAAAGACGGGAACTGGGAAATTGAATATGTGGCAGATGGGATCAATGCCAAACGGTATCCATCGGATTATGTGCTTAAAAAGATCCCGCTTACAGAGAAAAAACTGAAAATTTCAATGGCCCCGGGGGGCGGATATGCTGCTGTTCTGAAAAAAATCAAAACGGTGGTGGTGCTTGGCAACAGTATCCTACGTCATTCACCCAAACCCGAAATTGGATGGTATGGCGACTGGGGAATGGCGGCCTCGGTCCGGGACAGTGATTTTGTTCATCTCCTGATAAAGGATATCCATTCGGTCGATCCTTCTGTCGTGGTTAAATACAAGAATATTGCAGATTTTGAAAGGAACTTTGAAAACTATCCGCTTTCGGATCTTGATTCCCTTAGAAATCCTGATTTGCTGATCGTGAAAATTGCAGAAAATGTAAATGATCAGAAGGCGCTGAAAGATGATTTTATTGTTCATTATGACAGGTTAATCCGGTATCTGTCTCCGGGGGAACGGTCTGTGAAAGTAATTGCAGACGGTTTCTGGTCCAACGAAAATATCAACCGGTTGATCAGAGAATATGCAACCGCAAAGAAATACCCTTATGTGACACTTACCTCATTGTCGAAAGACTCCACCAATATGGCCGTGGGAAAATTCAGCCACAAGGGTGTTGCAGCCCATCCTTCCGATAAAGGGATGCGGCTGATAGAACAGGAGATCTGGAATCACATTGCAGAATTTTTCAAAAAATAGCCTGCATAAGTGGGTACTTTTTATTTCGGAGCTTGGAATTTGATTAACAGGATCATCCGGTCATGCCTCTTCAATGACTTTCCAACCCATGGAACCGGCCAGTTCATAAACCGGTTCCTTCAAATCACCATAGAAGGTAACCCGGTGCCAGCCCCATTTATCCCATTGCGTAAAGAGTTTTTCCAGGTCGCCGAGAGGTTCCGCGCAGAGTTTGGTGCGGCATGCCCTGTCATCCGGATCATTATCTACCGCTTTGGCCTGATGAAAAATAATTTCTTTAATTCCGCTATTAAT
>CAYWTT010000052.1:0-13892 GCA_964461245.1 uncultured Prolixibacteraceae bacterium
GCCTGAACCAAGCTTTTGTGTACAGTTCCCTGACCACGTCAAAAAAGTCATGCCTGACTTGCGCGGAATGTTTCGGGTCGTGAAGCACCATCAGCGGCAGTTTTTCGAGTAGATCATAACCTTTAAAACTCTTGAACTTTTGAAGAAAATCATCGGTCCAAAACATGTTGTCCCCCATCCTGGAAAAATTGGCGTAAATCTCATCAAAGAAAATCCCAGGAATGGTCGTTCCGAAATACTGCCCGTAACGCCTGAGATATTCTTCATGGGTAATCTCAATAAATTTGGCTACGGCGGCTTCATCGAGATAGTCAATCTGTTCGTGCGGGTCTTTGGCTACTTCAAAAGAGATGACTGTCCAGCGTCCGAAAGGTACGTTCCACGTGCTTTTTCCGGTCAACTCAATTTGTGATTGAAAATTATAAGCACCTGATTCAGCTGTTTTTCCCGCGAACACTGCCAGTGGTTTTTCGTGAAGGTGAAGTTGTAATTGCTGGGGGCCTATAACTTCCATCTTCCTGAAAAAAAGACCCTTTTTAATGAATTCATCCGGGTTTGCTGCAATGGTGCGGCCTCCGGCGCTGCCACTTGGCCATTTGTCTTCGTCATAAAGACAAGTGAGAAAACCTTTTGCAGCTCCATAATGTACGGTGGTATCCATGGCTTTCCAGAACCCATCGGAAAAATAGGGCGTTTCACTTTGTTCCAATCCGCTCCGGGCGTGCATGAACGCGCCGTGAATTCCTTTATCCAACATCTCATCGATTTGCCGGGTCAGTTCCTCCGCGATCAATGTTCCATTCCACGACCAAAAGGGGAGGAGGCTGTATTCGGAAGGCGGACTTTTAAAATTTTTTTCAAGTTCCGGATTTTGTCCGGATGCCTGTTGATAAAACAGGATGGCCAGTACAAGTATGATATAGTGAGATGGTTTCATCTGTCAGTTTCTAAGTTGAGTTGTTTTTAACGGAAAAAATCGGAGCAAAGCCACTCCGCGATGAGGAATTTCTATGGGAAATGATTTTTCAATCACAGCCAGATCCTGTTGGCGCCATACGTCGCGGAGCCTCCATTTTCCATGAAACCCGATTTTAGAAAAATCCAATACCAATTGTGTCGCCTTTTCATCTCCCCATCGGAAGAATGATTGTGGTGTTTTTCCAAAATCGCCGGTATTGAAAAGTCCGGTTGCAAAAGAACCATCCTCCATCGGTTTCATCCAGATCTGAATCCCGTTTTCTTCCGCCAACAGCCGTGCAGGCTTGCCCAGCGGATCCTGATTAATTTCGATCACTTCGTCGTTTGTGAGCAGGTTTAGCGTAAAATCATCCAGTTGTTCAATGGGGCAACCAATGAGCAAAGGTGCAGCTAGCAGGCTAAAAATGCTGACATGGGCGTATTGCTCATCGGGTGTAAGTCTGGATGGATGAATATCAGTTCCGGTGCTTACATTGCCTAAAATCATCATATCCGGATCGTTCCAATGCCCGGGCCCTGCAAATTCGGCCCATTTATCGATTGTAAAAGCGAGAAAATAAAGGCTGGTCCAGCTATCGCGTATGTCGGGGCCCGTGCGCCAGGTGTTGGTTAACCTCGCCCAGTCGGCAGCTTTCTCAAAAGGGGCATTGTTTGAAATACTAAAAACAATGTCTCGTCCCGATTTTTTCAACGCTGACGACATCCGTTCAGCGGAATTTACGTCAATGCGCCAGTCATATTTCAGGTAATCAAATCCCCATTCGGCCATTTGCAGTGCATCATTGATTTCAAAACGGTACTTCCCGATATGCATGTATGGCTGACGGTTTTGCCTGATCAAATCATGGGTTTCTCCTCCGCCGGGGAATTCGGAAGAAGCGCCGACATAACCGGCATAACTTGATATGTATGGTGTGGAATAAATTCCGGCTTTCAGGCCGAGCGAATGTATGTAATCAACCATTTTTCCGATTTCCGGAAATTTTTCATTGGGCTGCAGTGCGTTGAGTTTTCCGTCCCGCGTTCCCTGCCACGTATCGTCGATATTGATGTACGTCCAGCCATGGTCCCGCAAACCTTTTTCTACCATCGCGTCAGCCGACGCAATGACTTTTTCCCGGTCAATCCGGTGTGCCCATGAATTCCATCCATTCCAACCCATTGGAGGGGTCAAGGCAATTGTATCTCCAATTTTAATTGTTAATGTTTTCGTTGCTTCACCCAATTCATTTGTGACTTTTAAGGTGGTCTGCCAGGTACCCTTCTGATTGATTTTTCCTGAAATGATCCCTTTTTGTGAATCCAGCACAAGTCCGTCGGGTAAGTTTTCAACAAAAAACTGCATGGGGCGCTTTCCTGTGGCTGCAATTGTGTATAAAAAAGGATTGCCGGGGGTAGCTCCAAAAACGTTGGCTGAATTGATCCGGGGCGTTTCGCCGGCTGCCGGGGTCAGGATACATTTTTCACCGGTGTTGAGTATTTGTTCCGGACGGTGGTTCCCAGTCATAATAAACCGGGCGTTGGCCCAATTGCAGTAAGTGGCGTTGTTTTTTACTCCGCCAATGTGATCGGTCGTTAATAATCCGACCCGTTTGACACCGCTTAAATCCACATCCACTTTTTTTGCCGGGTCACCAGCTTTCATATCTCCGCTTTCAAACAATATTTTACGGTCGCCAATCACATAAAATTGAATAGGGGTATCTTTTCTTGCCTCGTCATCCATTCCGACCTCAGCGATAAAACGTTTCGCATTTCCATCTACAAAAAAGGCAAACACGCTTGTGGTGATAGACCCGAAACCTCTTTCATATTGAATATCGCCAATGCTGATGGGGTTGGTTTTATAATTGGTTTTAGATTTTACAGGACGAATACCTTCAGAAAAGTTTTCCAGCTTTAAATCATCAATCCAAACTATACTATGTTTTTCAGTACATGACATAAGCGATAGCAGAACCGTGCACTGGATTATTACAAGCCTTATTGTTCTCATTTTTTTATTCTTGTTTTGTCATTCTCAAAAGAACTACTCCGTGGTACGGGATTTCTGTGGAAAATGAATTTTCAAATATACCCAGGTCCTGCTGCCGCCAAACGTCACGCAGTTTCCATTTTCCGTTTAACTCAACCCGACCGAACATGAGTTCAAACGCCGTCGGGGTTTCGTCTCCCCAACGGAAATAGGATTGCGGTGTTTTTCCATAATCTCCCACATGGAACAGCCCAACCGCCTGGCTGCCGTCTGCCATTGGTTTAACCCATATTTGAACCCCGTTTTCTTCTGCCAGCAGCCGTCCCGGTTTACCCAGCGGGTCCTGATTGATTTCGATCACTTCGTCATTTGTCAGCAGGTTCAGCGTAAAATCATCCAGTTGTTCAATGGGACAACCGATCAGCAAAGGGGCAGCCAACAGACTGAAAAGACTGACATGGCTGTACTGTTCATGAGGTGTCAATCGGGTAGGGTGCAGCTCCATTCCGGTGCTTACATTTCCGAGAATCAGCATATCGGGATCATTCCAATGTCCGGGGCCTGCATAGGGAGCCCAGGTATCGATGGAGTATGCGGAGAAATAAAGACTGTGCCAGCTGTCCCGGATGTCAGGGCCGGTTCTCCAGGCATTAGCAATTCGTGACCAGTCTTTTGCATAAGCCAGCGGAGCTGAGTTGGACAGACTGTAAAAGATATCCCTGCCGGATTTTTTCAGTGCTTCGCCCATACGTTCTGCTGAAGGCACTTCCAGACGCCAGTCGTATTTCAGGTAGTCAATTCCCCATTCGGCCATCTGCCGTGCATCGTTTTCCTCGAAGGTAAACCTGCCGACATACCGGTAAACACGCTTATTGTTTCGCACAGAATCGGGGAATGCCCCATTTTCAATATCAGAAGAACTTCCCGGATAGCCTGCGTAACTGGTAATCCAGGGGGTAGAATACAAGCCTGCTTTGAGCCCCATCGCATGTATCTCGCGAATCATCCCGGCAAAATCAGGAAATTTTTCATTGGGCTGAATGGCATTGTATTTTCCTCCCCGCGGTCCCTGCCAAGCATCGTCAATATTGATATAGGTCCAGCCGTGATCCCGGAGGCCGGTTTCAACCATTGCACGGGCAGAAGCGATCACTTTTCCGCGGTCAATATCGCGTGCCCATGAATTCCAACCGTTCCACCCGATTGGCGGCGTCAGGCCGATGGTATCTCCAACCTGAATCGTCAGTTTTTTTGTCGCTTGCCCGAGTTCATTCCCGGCCCGGAGCAAAACATGATAAGTTCCCCTTTTTTTGATCTTTCCGGAGATGATTCCCGTTTGTCTGTCAATGCTCAATCCCTGAGGCAAAGGCGTTGCATCAAAGACAAGAGGCCGTTTCCCGGTAGCTGCAATCGTATATAAAAAAGGATTGCCAGGAGTAACCCCGAAGGTGGCCGGTGAGTTTATTCTCGGTTTCTCGGATGGCGCCGGAGTCAGAATGAATTTTTCATCTGTATTCGGAACAGGCCGGGGAAGGTGGTTCCCTGACATAATCAGACGGGCTTCGGCCCAATTGGATAATGTCTGTATACGATTTTCCCCAGAAATGGTCACTAAAAGCCCCAACCGCCTGATTCTCCGGAGATCAGCACATACTTCCACAGGACGATCTCCCGCTTTCATTTCGCCACTATCAAAAAGAATCCGGCGATCGCCAATTACATAAAAACGGAGCGGGTCTGTTTTACTGCCTCTGTCGTCAGCACCTACTTTCGCAACAAATCTTTTCGCATACCCGTCAAGCTGAAAAGAAAGAATGCTGGTTGAACGGACACCTATTCCCCTGTTAAAACTAATCCCACCAATAGAAATGGAATCACCGGCAGCATTGGTCCCGGCAGCAACGGAAGGGATACCTTCGGAATAAGTCCGTATTTTTAATTCATCCAGCCAGACCGTCTTACTTTTTTCTGAACAAGCGCCCGGCAGGAACAAACCGTACAGAAAAGCCGGCCAAATCCATCGTCCTGTTATCAATAGTTTGAGTTTTTGCATGCTGCGTTCAACAATCTATTTGGTAAATAAAGTTTTATTTGGAAGAGACCCCATTTCAAGAATGAGTTCTCCTCCCTGGGTAACTTCGTTGTGCAGAAGCCATTGTGAGGTCAGTGGTTTCCCGTTTAAGATTGCTGACTGTATATAATAATTTTCCTGCCCATTGTTATTTACTTGAATCACAAAGGTTTTACCTGAATAAAACCTGTTATCCAAATGAATGGTGATTTTATCAAAAACAGGGCTTCCCAATTCAAGCACCGGTTGAATTTCACAGCCGGAGTTCATTTCAAACAGCCCGATTTTCATGAGTACGGCCAGCGCTCCCATCAATCCCTGATCTTCATCTCCGTTGTAGCCGCTGTCGGTTGAAAGGGCGCTGAATGCTTTTTCAACAACTTTTCTTGACCAGTACTGCGTGAGCCAGGGATGCCCGATGTGGTTAAATACAAAGGCCGTTTGAATAGATGGTTGATTTCCGTAATTAATCGGAATCCGGCGATATTCAGCCAATAATTCTTTGGAATGTGATTTTCCTGACGTAAAATCCAGGTTTGCTGCCGTTTCAAAACTTGCATTCAGTTTCTCTGCCATTTTCTCCTGTCCTCCCATTTCTGTGGCCAGGCCTAGCAGGTCGTGCGGGACAAACCAGGTAGTTTGTGCAGCATTGGCTTCCACAAAACCATTTTGATACTGATAGGGATCAAAAGGAGTTTTCCATTCGCCATCCATGTTCCGCGGACGTATCCATCCGGTTTCCGCGTCATACAGATTTTTCCAGTTCTCTGAACGTTTTGCAAAATAGTTGAAATCATCTTTCTTCCCAAGCGTTTTGGCCATTTGCGCCAGACACCAGTCCTGCGAGGCATATTCGAGTGTTTGAGCGGCTCCATCCTGATGAAATCCTACTCTGGGCAGCAGCGGATAGGGCACATACCCTTTTTCTATATAATATTCTATTCCGCCACCAACGGCCGAGTTGTGTTCGTAACCGGCTTTTCCCATCATGCCGCCGGGCATGTGATTTTTCCGCATACCTTGGTAAGCTTTTTCATCGTCGAAGGTACGGATACCTTTCATCCAGGCACCCACAATCAATGGGGTAGAGGAAGCTCCGGTCATCACTGCGGTATAATTTCCACCCGCAGGGCCGCGGGGAATCAAACCACCATCATCATACATCATCAGCATGGAGTTGACAAAATCGCCCGTTATTTTCGGATAAACCAGCGACCAAAGCGTAGAAATTGTCCATTGTGCTCCCCAAAATGAATCGGAATTATGATGATTGAACAAAGGTTCTCCGTTTTTACCGAGCGGAATTTGTCCGATCCGTCTTTCGGGACCTGTCATGTCGCAGTATTTGCCGTTCACATCGCTGACAATGCGGCGGCCCAACAATGCATGCCACAAGTCAGTATAAAAACGTCGTTGTTGCTGAACTGTTCCTCCTTCTATTTCAATCCGTCCCAGGTAGTCGTTCCATTCACGGGCAGATTCCTGAACCACTTTGTCAAAATTCCAGTGGGGGAGTTCTTTCTCTATGTTCATCCGGGCCTGCTCTTCGCTGACGTAGGAAATTCCCACTTTCATCTGGATGACCTTCTCCTTCTCCGTCGCAAATTTCAGGTAAATGCCTCCGTTACTTCCTTCAAATCTATCCGTTTTTCCTTTCGTTTTTCCATTTTCCCAAGCCATCATATCTTCAAAAGGTGCATCTAAACAGATCGCGAAAAACACAAATACTTCCTTCGGTCGTCTGACTGTTTTGTCCATTAACGCGTAACCTTCAATCTCCCTGTTGTTTACTTTCCGGGCATAACCTTTTACCGTTCCCGACGGTCCCAAAACTGTTCCCAAATCGAGCAGGATATAACTTTCTTTTGCTGCGGGGAACCGATAACGGTGAAACCCAACGCGGGTGGTAGAGGTCAGCTCAGCCTGAATTCCGTAGTTTTCGAGAAATACCGAATGATAACCCGGTTCAACAATTTCTCTTTCATGCGAATAAGGAGCGCCATACGCGCCAGAGCCCAAATGACCGTTGAATTCACCATTTACCGGCATCACCGGGATTCCCGACAGCTGCCATCCGTGAATGTGACTGAAAAACTTAATTGAGTCGCGTTCATATCTGTATCCCGAACCCCAATCGCCTTCCGCAAAATTATCGGGACTGAGATTGACCATACCAAAGGGGCGACAGGCCGAAGAGAAGAAAATCCAACGCGAATTTTCGGTGTCGAGTTGCGGATAAACCAAGTCAACCGGTTTTGTTTTATTTTGAGCTTCTGCTAAAAAATAACTGGTGAGAGCAAGCAGAATAAAAAGACTAATCTGTTTCATTCGTGTATATTTTCAATCTTGTTTCTATAATTTTCGTAATCAGCGAATTATTTCAAACCAGTTTAGCAACGAGATGGAATTCGCATGAAAATATTTTCATTACTATTTTGTGTTTAGAATAATCATGCTCATTTCATAGCAAAAATTTATGATTGGGCAGTAATGGTTTATTCCACGATCTGCAATCCACTTCCGGGAACACCTTCCATCATAATCTTATAGAAAGATTCGTTGTTCACCTGCCTTAAAATGATCTGGTTGTCCCGGTTTGTCGGAACAATTCTGACCTGTTCCATTTTCAGACCTAATACATCATCGAAAACAAATGCAGGCCTGAAATCGTACTCCTCCACTTTCAGGTGGATGTTTTTCATGCTCAATCCTTTTACATGACGGACATAAAATCCCCAGGAAGGAAGCTCGCCGAACATCGAAAATTCGGGGTAGTTCGATTCATTTTCAGGCACGTCTTTTAAACGGTGCAAAGGCAGGCAGGCATATCCTTTATTGGCCCTGCCCGGGTAGATGATCCGGATATTTTCAAGGCTGACATTTTCGACATAATGCCCGGGCAACCCGGTAATGGAAGCCGGAAAAGTATTGTGGAAGAATGGCAGTTCGGGACCTCTGATTTCATACTTCAAATCCGGAGCGCCAAAGGGAACCTGAACCGTCATATTTTTTATGCGGATATTTTTAAGTGTGCCCACAGGACCGTCAGTATTTCGGTGTCCCAGTTTAATGAAAATAGCATTTCCCGTGTTGTTTGCCGTAATATCTGAAATGTCAATATCCTCGAGTATGCCGCCGTCTACTGATTCGAGCGCGATGGCAGAACGGAACGTGTCGAAAACATACACATTCTCGATCTTTACATTTTTGAAACCTCCATGGGAAGCGGTCCCGAATTTAATGGCGCTGGCGCTGGAGCGAACCGTGCAGTTGGCGATATAAATACTGTCGTTGATATGACCTTTGTAATGCGATTTCAGACAAATGCCATCGTCAGCAGAATTGACAAAACAATTCGTTATCCTCACATTTCGGCAATCACCGATATCCATCCCGTCGTTGTTCCAGTAATCATCGCTCTCCACAGTCACATTGTTGATGATCATGTTGGAACAACGGTCGAAATTTAATACCCAATTGGCTGAATTTTTAGCGGTAATACCTTCTATTACGATGTGATTACTTTCACCAAAATTCAGAAGCTTCGGCCGGCGTTCGGGGCGATGTCTCCGGTAATTGTAATCGGGTTCGTCCCATTTGCCCGCAAAAAACAAACTGTCAATGGTCATCGCCAATTTTCGTCCCTGCCCGTCAATCGTCCCTTCGCCGGTAATACCAATATTTTGTGCGCCATCTGCATTGATAAAATGAAGTAGTTGGTCATTGAGGATATAGTCGAAAGGGTTGGTGCTTCCGAGCAGAACGGCATGAAAATCCAAGGTCAGGGTCACTCCTGATTTCAGGCTGATACAACCGGACAGAAACCGGCCTTCAGGCACAATGACCGTTCCACCGCCTTCTGCCGAAGCAAGGTCAATTGCTTTTTGTATGGCTGAAGTGTTGATCGTCCTGCCATCGCCCTTGGCGCCAAATGAGGTGATGTTGTATTGTTTTTGTCCGCAGGTTGCATAAAACGGCATGATAAAAAGGATAAGAGTGAGAATATGGATCAATATTCGTTGCATGGTTTAGTTGGTTTAAATGATTTAAAAAGAGGCTGTTCAAGAAAAGCAAACCCATTTCGCAGCCCTGCTTCACGGAAGATCAGGATTTGCGCTTGAAGTGTTGAGATTCCGGTACCGGTTAACCGGTACCGGAATGACTACATCTCCGGATTTACAGACAGTCTGTTGTTACTAATAGCCTGTGTTTTGCAAAATTGCCGGCGACGATCTGTCGATTTCATGTTGAGGAATCGGACGTAACGTGTGATATTCGGCAATCGTGTTACTTTTTTTCGTCCATGGGTTCATCTTCTTCGCACGTTCTATTAATTTCCCGGTACGTTTCAGGTCCCACCAGCGGTTCAATTCGCCCATCAGTTCGCGGGCACTTTCATCCAGAATCATATCGATGGAAATTGTTGAGGGTGTTGCCCGGTAGGAGATTACTTCCATCGAATTGATGTTTTCAGGGAATTTTGCACACATCGGATTAACACCTACACCCACAGCCCGATCCAGTACTTTATTGTAGTAAACATCAGCGCCTCCCAGTGTACCACCGGTAGCTCCCTTTACAATCGCCTCTGCGGCGATAAGGTAAGCTTCGGCCGAACGAAACAATGCAAAGTCGAAAGTACCATATCCATCACCATACTGAATGCCCGGCTGCCAGAATTTCCACATGAGCGGGGTTTGTCCGTTCAGCCTCGATGTTTGAGGCGCCCCATACTGATCAATCGTGATCACGGTGTATTTTTTTGTCCCGCCAATATCAATTCCTTTTTGACTTTGGGTCAACACTTCGTTCCATGGCGGAAAATAAACAACCGTATCTCCTTTTATATAGCTGATTTTAAGATTCGGATCAGTAAGGCTGTATCCATAATTTGGTGCATCTTTCAATGCATATTGCGCATCAACAAAATTATGGGCATACCTACTGTCTTTCTGCGGATCAAAAAGTCTATACATAGCAGGTGCTGTAATAACCTGATCCAGATGTCGGTTATAATCACTAGTTCGCCCAAGATTTCCAGGGTAATGTTCACCACTCCCTCCAAAAATTGAGTGATAAGAATTTCCTGGTTCCGACGCTACTTCATTCACATACGTAAGAACATCGGAGCTATACTGAACTGCAAAAACAACTTCACTGTTTCGGTCATTCTGAGCTCCAGTGTATTGTTTTAATGGATTCTCATCATGCAAGGGAAATAAAGTTCGGTACTGTGATACCAATGGATAAGCTGCAATCACTTTGTCAGCGTAAGTTAGTGCACTTTTAAAATCGGCAGGACTCCCTCCCAGTAAATTCTTATAATTCCAACCTCGTGTAAGATAAACTTTAGCAAGTAAAAAATGTGCTGCTCCCTTGGTAACCCGTCCATAATCGGTGGCAGTAACCGGCAAAACAGCTTCAGCTTCAGTGAGGTCTTTAATAATCTGGGTATAAACATTGGCCGACGGGACTCTCACTATGGCGTTATTAGGCACAACTGTCTCTGCCAGGGGCATTGGAACATCACCCCAAGTCTGCACCAAATAAAAATAACTCAAAGCGCGAAGAAACTTGGCTTCACCAACCCGTGCAGCTTTTTTGTTCTCATCAATATACTTAATATTAGCCGCCCGTCCAATGGCAGTATTACAGCGGCCAATCTCTCTATATAAAATATCCCAGAAATCCGACAGATCAGCTAAAGATGAATTCAAGTTGACATCATACATGTCAAGTGCTGAAGCCTGAGTGATCGCAGGATTATCCCAACCTTTCTGTGTAAATATATCGGTTCCTGACAAAGCTATGCTTCCTCTGTCTTTTGCCGATACAATATCACGAGTAAGAGAATAACATGCTTTAATAAGATCCTCAAATCCGGATTCATTAACGATATAAGAATCAGAAGTCACATTAGAAACAGACTGTTCCTTTAGAAAATTCTCACATCCAACTCCCGTAGAAAGGATAAAAGAGATAAGCAAAAATTTAATGATCTTATATTTTTTCATTGGATTGTTGTTTTTAATGTTTATAAATACAATTAAAATGAAAGGTTAATCCCAAAAATATATGTAGCAAACGGCACGTCATCTTGGTAGGTTCCGGAATTGAATTCAGGATCCATCCAGATATTCTTTTCTCTTGTATATACGTATGGATTATTGGCCTGTAAATAAAATCTCACGCTACTAATATTTATACGATCGAGTAATAACTTTGGAAGACTGTAACCTAATGTAACTGTAGATAATCTCCAAAAGCTGGCATCTTTATATTGGATGGCTTCTCTGTACGGATTGGATTGCCACACCCCAAAATAATCATTAGTTGGATTGTCTTTGGTCCAATAATTCAGGTTCAGTCGATTATAACGGTTACTACCTAGTTCTCCAAATGTTCCTGCTAACATGGCATTACGGAACTGAACCCCCTGGCGTGTATAGATAAAAAACGAAAAATCCCAATTTTTATAATTTAATGTATTAGTTGTCCCTGCAATCCATTTAGGTAATTCGTTACCAAGTATTACGCGATCATCTGCATCAGCAGCACTCGAAATTTTACCATCAGCCACAACATCAAGAACTTTAACTGATCCTGGTACTTGGCCATACTTAGCAGCTTCCTCTGCTTCATTCAATTGCCAAATTCCATCAAACTTGTAATAATAATTCGATTTCAATGACTTCCCCACAAAAAGTTTATTTGCAATGTCTCGAGTAACAGTCCCTCCATAAAGCTCAAGTATTTCATTATGGTTTGTGGAGAAATTTATATTTGTGCTCCATTTAAAATTTCTTGTTTGAAGATTGACTGTGTTTAAGGAAATCTCAATCCCTCGATTTAGCAACTCCCCCACATTGGCAGTAACTGAGCCAAAACCTAAGGATGTTGGTAGTGCTACATTCTGAATCAGGTCTTTGGTTGTTTTATTATAGAATTCAAAATCAACCATAATCCTGTTTTTCAAAAAGCCCATATTTAACCCAAAATTAACCTCTGAGCTGTTTTCCCATTTTAAATTGGCATTTCCCATGTTATTAGGAGCATAGCCATACGCAGCAGTCCCGTTAAAATCGTAAGCTGTTTTTCTTAAATAGGCCTGTGTACTGTATGGTGAAACGACATCATTGCCCACTTCTCCATAACTTAAGCGCACTTTCAGGTCGGAAAAAAAATTAAGCTTTTTGATAAAAGCTTCTTCTCCTGCACGCCATGCAAGAGCAGCTGAAGGAAAAAATGCCCATTTGTTTCCTTCGGCGAGAACCGAAGCTCCGTCGTAACGTCCGGTTAAGGTCAACAGATATTTTTCATTAAATATATAATTTATCCTTCCCATGAAAGACAGGATTGAACGTTCAACCAGACTACTACTTACTCCATTTATAATAGGAGCTGTATTTATGGCATACCAGCCTGAATTGTAAGGTAAATTCTCAACCTGACTCCCTGAAGTTTCAAACCTTTCCTGTAAAGCACTTTGTGCAACAGTAACATTCAAATCATGCACTCTCGCAGTAAGTTTGTAGTTTAAAACATTATCCCAGGTGTATGATGCATCCAAATTGTTTGTAGTGTATGCAACAGGTAACTTATTAAGCCGTGCCTTTGAGTCTGCCCCACGAAATTCTCCACGACGACGGCTGAAAACGGAAGCAGACATCGAAGATTTTAATGACAATCCTTTCAAGGGAGTCAATTCAATGTATCCGTTTCCCAAAAAGTTAGACCCCCTTGTTTCATCTTGAAAATTATCTGCAGCAACCTCTAGGATGGGATTTTGTATCTGTGTGTCTTTTATCCCCATCCAGAATGCATATCCATTCACCTCTTTATCATTGGTTTCTGCTGGATTCACTAAATCTTTATAATAAATTGAACCGGTTGGACGTACGCGATATGCTCCACGTAAAGTTTCATTTGATCCAAGATTTAAAATACTATATGTGTAATAAGTAGTAAAACCAACTTTAACTACATTATTTAATTTACTATCAACACTTCCTTTTAGATTAAATCTTTCATAACCCGTGTTCAAAAGATTTCCCTTTTCACTCAAATAACCAGCTGAAAAATAATGCGTTGTGTTTTCATTTCCACCAGAAAGAGCAACTACATGACTGGTTTGAAGAGAAGGATCAGTAACTTCATCAACCCAGTCAACACTTCGCCCTGCCTCAATATTAGCCAATTCTGTTGCCGTCCATACAGGATTTGCCTTTGGATTTTCTGCCTTTACCACATCGTTATAGGCATGATAGAACTCCTGTGCGGTCATCATATCTGGGAGATTTGTCGGCACTTTTACTCCTACATAGCCGTCATAAATAACTTTAGTTTTACCCTTAGCTCCTTTTTTGGTGGTAATAATAATTACTCCATTAGCTCCTCTTGCCCCATAGATAGCTGTCGCAGATGCATCCTTCAATACGTCCATAGTTTCAATATCGCTGGGATTAAGTGTACTTAACTTTCCTCCCATTACACCATCGATTACCACCAACGGTTCACTACTGAAACTAATGGAATGTACTCCCCTGATATCAATCTGATAATCTGAACCCGGCCTTGAGTTAATCTTATTCACATTTACTCCAGCTACCTGGCCTTGTAATGCTTTTGCGGGTTGAACTGGATTTACCAACGCTATAGCATCAGCCCTTACAGAACCAACTGAACCTGTGACATCTCTTTTCTTTGCCGTGCCGTAACCGATGGCCACCACTTCTTCAATTCCTATAGTTTCTTCCTGTAATATTACATCGATTTGAGTTTGATTTCCGATCATTACTTCCTGAACACTCATCCCCACAAACGAAAACACCAATATTGCATCAGGTGGAATGTTTCCTAACAAATAAT
>CAYWTT010000053.1:0-13645 GCA_964461245.1 uncultured Prolixibacteraceae bacterium
GATTAGATTCTGCTTTAATTTTCTTATGGCTGTATTCCTTTGCGTACCATGCTTTGCCCAAATTCCTGTCTATAAAGGTTATGAAAATCCATTGCCCAAAGTGGTAACTCCTGGTGTAATATCTGCTGACGGTGGGGTTGCAGCGCCATCTGATGCAATTTCCTTGTTCAATGGGGAAAATTTGTCGGAATGGGCTTGTGAAAAAGGGTATCCTGAATGGGATGTACATGAGGGTATGGTTACGGTCGAAGAAGGTACAGGTGATATTTTTACAAAAAAAGATTTTGGCAGTTTTCAACTTCATATCGAATGGATGCATCCTGCTGATATAAGCGGAGAAGGACAAATGCGCGGAAACAGTGGAATTTTTCTACATGGTCTTTACGAAATACAGATATTGGAAACTTTCAATAACAATAATAAAACCTATGTTAATGGACAGGCTGGTGCAATTTATAAACAACATCCTCCGCTGGTGAATCCTCTCCGGAAACCGGGAGAGTGGAATGCCTATGATATCATTTTTACTGCTCCGACCTTCAATCCTGATGGTACGTTTCGGATGAATCCCCGGATTACCATCATGCTGAATGGCATTCTAATTCAGAATGATGCAATCATCTATGGAACAACTTATAACGATACAATTACCCCAAAGGAAAGGGGCGGAATTACAATTCAGGATCATGGATGCAAAGTTAGTTTCCGGAATATCTGGATCAGGGATTTTAATTAATACCCCTGGGTAGAAAATGATTGAATCGAAATCCAATGTGCCTGTTATTCCGTTCCCTGGAGTCATGATATGCAGAAGCTGCGGGAAGATACATTTTTTCTTGCTTTTCGCAGAAAGGGTATAAGAATAGATTGTAACAGTTTTACACACAATGTATTTCATCCATTTAAGAAAAGAAATCTGTATGCGATCGGCTTTTTGTCTGCTAATCTGTGTGTGTTTGTTTGTGTTTACTGTTAAGGCGGTACACACTCCAGTTGAACTGAAAACAAATTATCAGAAAAATCCACTGGGTATAGATTCCAAAAATCCCCGGTTGAGCTGGAAAATCAAAACTGATGAAAAGGGATTCTTTCAATCCGCTTATCAGGTGCGAGCGGCAGAATCTGTTGCTGAATTATCGAATGGCAGAAAGTTATTATGGGATAGCGGGAAAATTACCAGTGACAATTCCATTGAAGTTTATTACGACGGAGATTCCCTCATGTCCCGTCAGCGGGTTTATTGGCAGGTCAGGGTATGGAATACGAAAGATGAAAAGTCGGCATGGAGCATGCCCGTGTTTTTTGAGATGGGACTTTTAAGCCCTGGTGACTGGCAGGCAGAGATGATAATCCCTCAGTTGGAAACATTAATTGAAAGAGCCGATCCGTCACCCTATTTGCGGAAAAGTTTTAAGATTGAAAAACCAGTTGAAAAGGCCCGGTTGTACATTACAACCAATGGCATTTACGATCTTTCGCTGAATGGGGAAAAGGTGACTGATAATCTGTTCGCCCCGGGGTGGACCACTTTCCGGAAACGCTGGCTTTATCAAACCTACGATGTAACCGGTCTCCTGAATAAAGGTGAAAATGTGATAGGAATCGTTATCGGTGATGGGTATTCCACTTTCTTTCAGAAGAAAGATCGGGAAGTCTATTACATTTTGGGAGCATTTGCTCAATTGGAAATCACATATAAAGACGGACACACCCAAAAAGAAGTTACCGATGAAAGCTGGAAAGCCAATATAGGTCCGGTACTCCTTGCGAACTATTACGATGGCCAGGATTATGATGCGACCAAAGAACTTGGCAAATGGTACCAGCCAGGCTATGATGATAAAAATTGGAAGGGGGTCAAACCGGAATCAACTTTTAAAAAGTCATTACTCCAAGGCAACGAAGCTCCTTTTATGAGCAACGTGATGGAAGTCGACCCTGTTGCCCTGCTCAAAACTCCCAAAGGCGAAACCGTAATTGACTTCGGTCAAAACCTGGTGGGAGTGGTCCGTTCCAGATTACAGGCTCCAAGAGGTACAAAAATGAAACTTATTTTTGGCGAGATGCTTGATAAAGAGGGGAACTTCTATAACGACAATTACAGGCAGGCCCGTGGTGCTTCTACCTATGTTTTTAAAGGGGAAGGGACTGAAGAATATGAGCCCCGGCTGATGTTTTGCGGATTCCGGTATGCAAAAGTAGAGGGACTCAAGGATGTTTCACCCGCTTGGTTCAAGGCTGTTGTGAGAACATCGGCCAAAGAGCAAACCGGAACATTCTCCTGCTCCGACACATTGATCAACAAACTCCATAATAACATAGTGTGGTCTTTCCGGGGAAATTATATGGATCTTCCGATCGACTGTCCACAGCGGGACGAGCGTTACGGGTGGTCATGCGATGTTCAGCTTTTTGCTTCCACTGCCTGTTACCTGGCTGATGTCAATATGATCCTTGAAAGATGGGTGCGGGAACTTCAAGCCGGGCAGTTCAAAAACGGAAGTTTCCCGATGATTGCACCCGATATGTGGGGCGATTCTCCGGGTGATCCGGGTTGGGGGGATGCCGGTATTATTGTTCCCTGGGAATTGTACAAAGCGTATGGCAACAAGAGCATCCTGAATGAACTCTATGATAACATGAAGGCATGGTCGGTGTTTTGTGAAAACAGTTCGACAAATGAACTTTGGACCGCTTCTTATTGGGGAAGTGACTGGTTGGCTTATGCAAGTAAAGAAGCCCAATACCAGGGAGCTTATACGGATAAATACCTTATCGCGGATGCATACACGGCAATCTCGACCCGGTTGTTATCTCAGATTGCCCAGGTATTGGATAAGCCAGAAGACTCACAGTTTTACAAGGATCTATATCGGAAAAGGAAGGATGCTTTTATAAAAGAATATATTACTGAAAACGGACGCCTTGCTTCCAACACACAAACCGCATATGTGCTGGCACTCTATGCCGGTTTATTCCCCGATCATTTGGTGGATCAGGCAGTCAACCGTCTGGTCGATGACATTCATTCGTTCGGGTTTATCACCTGCGGGTTCCTCGGCGCTCCGCTGATCAATGATGTGTTGACCCAATATAACCGGGTAGATGTTGCATTCAAATTGCTGTTTAATGAGAAATATCCTTCCTGGCTGTATCAGGTCAAATCGGGAGCGACAACCATGTGGGAAAGATGGGACGGGTTGAAGCCTGACCGTACTTTTCAGGATTCATCGATGAATTCTTTCAACCATACCGCCTTAGGCTCTATCGGACACTGGATATACCGGAATATCGGTGGCATTCAGAATGCCCCTGAAAGTGCCGGATACAAACATATTATTATAAACCCAGTCCTTTCATCGAGGATATACGAAGCGCAAAGTTCATTTGATTCGGTTTATGGTACAATTTATTCGCATTGGAAAATCGAAGGGAACAAGTACACACATTCAGTTACTGTTCCGCCCAATACGTTTGCTGAAGTTTATTTGCCCAACGCAGGAGACGGAGTCATTTATGAAGGTTCCAGACCGGTAGAAGGGAATAAACTGATTACAAGAGTCGGGAAAAAGGACGGAAAGACCGTGCTGAAGATTGGTTCCGGTGAGTATTTCTTTACTTCATCAGTTGCTTTGCAGGATTCAATAAAATAACAATCAAAACAAAAATGACCTTGGATAGAATCTTTAAAACCATAATCTTATTTATATTTCTGATATCTTCATTTTCAGTATGGAGTATTGAAAATGATACGCTCTTTATTTATGTTTCCCCGAATGGTAATGACCATTATGCGGGAACGATAAATGCCCCTGTTCAGACTTTTGAAAAAAGCATAATAATGGTGTCTCTTGCACGGATTGTAACTCCGGCCAGCCCGGTTGTTGTTTATTTCCGTGAAGGGAGATATGCCATAAAAGAAACAATTGTGATCCCTTCCACGTGTGGCGGAACGGAAAAAGCACCTGTTGTTTTCAGGGCTTATGGAAAGGAAGAACCGGTGTTTACAGGAGGAATCCGGCTGACCCAATGGGAGAAAGTGCATGACAAGGGCGTAAAGAAGATTGTTCCCGAAGATTCATACCCTCACATCTATGTGGCAGACTTAAAAGCAAATGGAATCACCAACTTTGGCGATCTGCTGAAAGAATATCAGCGTCCTGACCTGTATTTCAATCATGTAGTTCAAACGATTGCCCGATGGCCAAACAAAGGTTTTGCAAAAAGTGGGAAAGCAACCGGGAAGACCATAATACCCCCCAGATGGAACGGAGCCTCCGGTACTGAAGAGGGTATTTTTAAGTATACAGACAAACGAATCGATAAGTGGGCGAAAGAAAAAGATCCCCGATTATTTGGATATTGGTTTTGGGATTGGGATAACGGATATTCAAAGATTGAAAAAATAGATGTGGATTCCAGTACAATGTATTTGCTGAAACCATACTGCGGGTTTGGATACAAACATGGTTTCAGTTTTTACGGAACCAACCTTTTATGTGAACTGGATACCATCGGCGAATATTACATTGACAGGGATCTGGGGCGGTTATACTGGTATGCCCCTTCGAATGTGAATCCAAACAGCACGGGAAACGAGCTCATCTGCTCAAATCTTACTTCCGAATTTATGCTTTCTGTCAACGATTGTGAATATGTCACAATTGATGGGTTGACTTTTTATGAAACCCGGGGTAATTGTATAAACGTAAAAAATGGGCGGAATTGTACAATTGAAAATTGCCGGGTGGAAAGAATCAGCGGTAACGGTATAATTGTACTTAATGGCAGAAACCACACAATTAGAGGCAATTTATTACAGCAACTCGGAAGGGGAGGTATCGAATGCAGTGGTGGGGAACGAAAAACGCTGACTCCGGCCAATCACCGTGTCGAAGGAAATATCATCAATAATTTTTCCATTTTTCAGCGAACCTATTGTGGGGCGATAAGCCTGGAGGGCTGCGGGATTATAGCGACACACAACCAGATTACCTGTGCTCCTTCATCAGCTATTGGAGTCGATGGAAATGATCTGATTTATGAATACAACTGGATTGAAAATGTGGTTCAGGAATCCGATGACCAGGGGGCCGTTGATACCTATTTTGATTTGTCCTCCCGTGGAAATGTCTTCCGATACAACCGATGGGCAAAAATTCAGGGGGGGACCCATTGCGGGACGGCGGCAATTCGTCTGGATGATATGGTGAGCGGATTCAAAATTTACGGGAATGTTTTCGACCGGTGCGGAAGTAAAATGTTTGGGGCGGTTCAGATTCATGCAGGAAATGAGAATGTGATAGAAGATAATCTCTTTTATCATTGCCCCCATGCTCTTTCTCTGACTCCTTCCGAAGAAGGAGAATGGGTGAAAAATTTCCATTCCGGCGACATGCAAAAAGCCATCTTCCAAAAAGTGGATGTAACTTCTCCGCTTTTTCAGGAAAAATATCCGGAATTGAAACGGCTTGGTGAAGATATTGACCTGAATGTTTTCAGAAATAATCTGTTGGTTGATACTCCCCTTAAAGTGCTTAGCACCGCTGGCATAAAACTGCTTGACTCAAATAATCCGAAAATAGATTCAGGAGGGAAATCACTTATTCATTTTTGTTCTCCGGAAATTCTTCATTCATACAATATTCAAAGAATTCCGATTAAAGAAATGGGATGCTTCCATAATCGGTGGGCTGATAAATGCAGCTATAAAATTGATCCTCTGTAAAACCTTATAAAATATGAAAACTGAAACAATACAGGCTACTCCCCGGGAACGCCTTTTTTCACTGGATACTTTGCGCGGATTTGATATGTTCTGGATCACCGGTGGCGGTTCTCTGATCGTGGCGCTTGCAAAATACGCTGAAGCCGGATGGCTTCAGTCCATTGCTGATCAAATGGAACATGTCCCCTGGGCTGGATTTAATTTCCAGGACCTTATTTTCCCGCTGTTCATGTTTATCAGCGGTGTAGCTATTCCTTTTGCCCTGGTCTCGAAAATGGAGAAGAACTTTCCAAAGGCTGAATTGGCAAAAAAGGCTGTAAAACGGGGATTAACTTTAGTCTTACTTGGATTTATATACAATGGGGTTTTTAGTGGTGGATTTAATAATCCCCGGTTTGCCAGTGTGCTCGGACAAATCGGGTTAGCGTATTTGTTTGCATCTCTGATCGTTATTTACAGCAAATCGTTTAAAAGCTGGCTGGTATGGTTGGGCGGCATCTTGGTCGGATACGGATTGATCCAGTTATGGGTGCCGGTTCCGGGTGTCGGGGCAGGCGTACTGACTCCCGAGGGTAGCATAAACACCTATATGGATCAGATGTTTTTACCTGGTCATTTCTTTGCGGAAATTTACGATCCTGAAGGAATTCTTTGTGTCGTATCCGCAATTGGAATTACCCTGATGGGGACAGTCGCCGGAACTATTTTGCGTGATACAAAGACACCCGACAGCCAAAAGTTAAAAAAACTCCTGATTACGGGAACCTCTTCGATTGTTGTTTCTTTAATTCTGAACCCATTTTATCCGATTATAAAACAATGCTGGACCTCAACCTTCAATCTGCTGGCAGGTGGAATTAGTTTTGTTTTAATGGCTGTTTTCTATTGGATCATTGATGTGAAAGGATGGAAAAAATGGTCATTTTTCTTTCGGGTTATCGGGATGAATTCTATTTTTATTTATATGTTGCACGGGGTTGCAAATGTGGGCGCTATTACCGGAAAGTTTTTGGGATGGACCGTTCTGCTGGGAGATTTTGGGCCAATTATCAGGGTATCAGGAAGGATTATAATGGTATGGATGTTGCTTTATTACATGTACAAAAAGAAAATTTTTCTGAGGGTCTGATGAATGGACTAAACCGAAGTGTTGATTAAACGCTGTCTGATATTTTTCTTTCAGTAAGATTAAATCCATCTTCCAAAATATAACACTAAATTGACCGTAATAGAATTGGTCTTGCGCTGTTAGAGAACTATATTTGGTATAAATTTTTCAAATAGAAATTAAATTGAAACAAATTAAAAACCAGTAACCCATTTACAGATGAAAAAGATTACGTTTCTTTTAATGGCAGTTTTAGTGCTCTCTGCCTTTATTTCAAAAGGGCAGGATGAAAAAAAAGCCTTCTACGGAATGTGGACCATCGACATAGAAGAGGGAACCGCGGTGGGGTGGCTCAATGTGAACGAAGACAAGGGATACCTCGATGCTGAACTGTTGTGGGGCGGTGGCAGCGTAGAGCCTGTGGCCGATGTTTATTTTACCGCAGACAACATCCTGGTGGTTACCCAGACAAACGAGGTCCGCGTTTCGAAGAAAGACGCCCCAGAAAGGAAACATGTAGTTACCCGAACTTATCGATTCACCCGTAATGGCGATAATCTGGAAGGGGTCCTGGTCTCACCGGCTCGCGACGGAATGAGTGAAAGCACCACCAGATTCAAGGGGTGGCGTTTACCCGATCCTCCGGCAGCGCCCGACTTGTCAAAAGTAAAATACGGGAAACCTATTGACCTTTTTAAGGGGAAGGACCTTTCCGGGTGGAAGCTCATAAATCCTAACCAGGTCAACGGTTTTAAAGTAATGGATGGGATTTTGGTCAATAACCCTGAGACGGTCGAAGGGAAACGCATCAGTTACGGGAATATCCGCACAGAGAAGGAATTTGAGGATTTCAACCTGAAGCTGGAAGTGAATGTCCCCGAACACAGCAACAGCGGGATTTACCTTCGGGGAATGTATGAAATCCAGGTACTCGATTCCTACGGGAAGCAACTGGATCCGCACAACATGGGCGCCGTTTACAGCCGGATTACCCCCACGGTGTCTGCCGAAAAGCCGGCAGGTGAGTGGCAGAGCTTCGACATTACCCTGTGCGATCGCCATATTACCGTGATTCTTAACGGGGTGAAAATCATCGATAACCAGCCGGTTTACGGACCTACCGGCGGCGCCATGATTGCCGATGTGTTTAAACCCGGTCCCATATACCTGCAGGGCGACCACGGAAAAGTTTCGTACCGGAACATCGTTTTAACGCCGATTGTAAAATAAACACTGCGGTTTTTGCCGTCAGCCGCGGCGCGGGTTCACGCTGCGCATGACAAGGAAGGGTCCTGTCTTTTCGGAAAGGCAGGACCCTTTTTTCTGATTCCCGCACTGCCGGATATGCGGCTGCACGTAGAGAGAGTTTTAATACAGGGAATATTTTCGACAGGATGACTGCCTGGAAAGAATTCACCCAGGAAATAAATTCAGAAATAAACAAGCTGATTTTCTTTACATTTAAGTATGTCCTTCTAAAATTCTGCTCGCTCTTAAATATTGTTTGATCCCCGCGATGAGATGCATTTTGTGTTTAATTGCATGTCATCTTTTTTTATAGATGCCTGGTAGTATCGGTACAGAAAGTTTATAAGAATCCTTTTCCCGTAACATAAATTGAAAAATCAACACTAGGGATAGCTGATTATGAAAACTCATTATTTTTGTTGAACAATGGCGGACATTGCCGGATTTACGATCTGAAAAGCCAAAAGTGGGTGGCCGATTTTCAGCTGGCATCTGCCGGTAAGGATAATCATTGTAATAGCTACTTTTGGAGTGGATTTTCCGGAGAATAATATAGAATTGCCGGCTTTCTATGTGGCGGAATGTTACGGAGAGCGGCGTTGCTTTGTGGAAAGCATCACGTCAAACGGTGCAAAACTGATACAGGTATTAAGAATTAAAACCGGAGGAGCGGAAAGCAAAAGTTACGGTTGGGTAGTGGACAGGAAACAAAAATGCCTGTATGCCATATCCAGACCTTCGGATGAAGAAATCGATTCCATCGGGACAAAGAAATACCTGATAACCAAGCTGTCTTTACCTTCGCTCGAAAAGAAGGAGGTGGTCTTCACAAAAGAAGATATCATTGAGCAATTTGAAATTGCATTCCCGAATTTATCACAAGGAGCTTCGATTCATAAAAATTATCTTTATTTGCCTGTGGGCAGGAATACCTATCCCGGTATGGAAAAACGGAAAGATGGTCCCAGAAATATCATCGCCGTAAATCTGAAGACCAGAAAAGTTGCAAAAACCATTGATTTCCAGAATATAGTGGGAGGAGAGCCTGAAGACCTGGATTTCTACGGAAACAACCTGTTGCTGTATTGTGGGCAGAAGGATGGAGGCGTTAATGACTTGAAAAAAATATACAAATGAAGCTGAATCAAAAAAACATGACGTTATTGCCGTCGGGAGTACAGAAGCCTATATATGAACGCGCTGCATTGAAACAGTCAATCGTCCATATCGGCGTAGGCGGCTTTCACAGGGCGCATCAGGCTTTTTATCTGGATGAATTGCTGAATAAGGGGGATACCGACTGGGCTATTTGCGGAATGGGCATTAAACAGACGGACGAGCGGATTTATAAGACGCTGAAAGAACAAGACTGTCTGTATACACTTATAGTGAAGCATACCGGCGGTGAAATTCAGTCCCGTGTGATCGGATCCATTACGGATTTTATTTTCGTTCCTGAAGACCCCACCGCGGCCATAGAAAAGCTCTCGGATCCACAAACGAAAATAGTTACACTTACCATCACTGAGGGCGGTTATAACTTTGATCAGAACGGAGAATTTATCATAAATAATCCTGATATTCAATGGGATATCAAGAATCCCGGAGTGCCCAAAACCGTATTTGGATTGATTGCTGCCGCGCTTAAAATCAGAATGGGGAAAAATATTCCTGCATTCACTGTCCTTTCCTGTGACAATATTCAGCACAATGGCGATGTGGCCAGAAAGATGCTGCTGAGTTACACCGGCACAGTCGATAAATCGTTATCGGAATGGATACAGGTTAACGTTTGCTTCCCGAACTGGATGGTTGACCGGATTACTCCCGTTACAACCCCGAAAGATATAGAACTTTTACATAGCGAAACAGGGATTGAAGATGTCTGGCCAGTTACCTGTGAACCTTACATTCAATGGGTACTTGAAGATAAATTCTCTGACGGTCGGCCAGCTTGGGAAAAGGTGGGTGTACAATTCACGACCCATATAGACCCTTTTGAGAAGATGAAAATCAGGCTGCTCAATGCCGGGCATTCTTTTTTGGGATTGATCGGTTTGCTGTATGGTTATGAAACCATCGACCAAACCGTCAATGATCCTGATATCCGGAAAGCTTTACTGGCATTTATGGATGAGGAAGTTACGCCGGTTTTGGGTGAAATTGAGGGAGTCAACCTGACGGCATATAAAGACAGTCTGATTGAGCGGTTCGCAAATCCGAACATCAAAGATCAACTTACCCGGATTTGCTCAGAAAGCTCTGCCAAGCTGCCCAAGTTTCTTATTCCGACCATCCGGGAACAATTGGAGCATAACGGGCCCGTTAATCGCAGCACATTTGTTCTGGCAGCATGGTGCCGTCTTATGGAATTATCCGGGCAGGAAGGATTTAATTATGGATTAAGGGATGAGATGTTGGAGCTGCTAACGAATAATGCAAAACTTTCAGCAAATGATGATCCGTTGATGTTTATTAGCATCAGTGCTGTTTTTGGTGAGTTAATTAACAATGAGCGTTTTGTAAATACTTATTTAAGCAGTATTGAAAATATTCGCAGGAATGGTATTCATAAGGCAGTAAAAAATTTAATTAAGGAATAAAAGCGTTTAAAATGAGAAAGATTATTTTTTTAATATTATTGAATGTTTTAAGCATTACCACGACTTTTGGCCAGGCTGATTCAACCACAAAATTTATTGAGGCTTTTAAATTGACAATGATTGGAAAGGCATTGCCTACTAGGAATCCCTATCACAGGATGGATACCACATTCTACAAGGGAATGACAGGGGCAGAAAATCAGCAGGCCAGGTGCTCCGCCGGACTGGCACTGGCCTTTAGTACCAATTCAACCTATATAGACCTGCTTCCGGTTTATAAATGGGAGCATAAAAAAGACAATATGACTGGAATCTCTACGGCTGGATTTGACCTGTATATTAAAAGAAAAAATCAATGGGTATATGCCGGCTCAGGAGCACCATCTGTCAGGAATACTGTGTTTACTATCGTTTCGGATATGGATACCACGGTAAAGGAGTGTCTTTTATATCTGCCCATCTATAGTGAGCTTGATGAACTGAAGGTTGGCATTCAAAAAGATGCCTCCATAAAACCTATTCCTGATCCTTTCCGGAAAAAGATAGTATTTTTCGGTTCAAGCTATACTCAGGGAGTATGTGCAAGCCGCCCCGGAATGAGCTATCCAATGCAGATTGAAAGGAACCTGAACATACATGTGTGCAACCTGGGCTTTTCCGGAAATTCAAAATTACAGCCCTATTTTGCTGAAATGATTGCAGCCATTGATGCGGATGCAATTGTTTTTGACGCTTTCTCCAATCCTGACGAAACGATGATCAGGGATCGGCTGGCTCTCTTTTTGGATATTGTCACTAAGAAGCATCAAAAGACTCCGCTGATTTTTGTTCAAACCATACACCGTGGAAATTCCAATTTCAGTGACAAAATCAGGGATCGGGAAGATAAAAAACGGACTGCGGCTAAAGAGCTTATGCCGGTTGCAATGAAAAAATACAAGAATGTATTCTTCATTGAAAATCCCCTTCCCGCGAACCTGAGTGAAGATATCTCTGCTGATGGAGTACATCCCTCAGACCTGGGTTATTATTACTGGGCAAAAAACCTGAGTGACCAGTTAAGTAAAATATTAAAGATAAGAAGAGTTAAATAAAAGAAATGGAAGAAGAACTTAGGGGTGAATTGTTAAACATGGGTGCTTATTTAAAACTTTATAGGTTGGTTGAAGGAACAGAACCCATGAAAAAGCAAACCAACATGACAACAGGTACAGCAATCCGCCCCAGGGAGAAAGTGAAAGAGTGCTCACCGGTGGAACATATTACACAAATAAAAGAAGTTCCGGTCATTGCCCAATATGATGTTGTGGTATGCGGAGGCGGGCCTTCCGGGTTTATAGCGGCTATTGCTGCTGCCAGAGGAGGTGCCCGGACTGCACTTATTGAACGCTACGGATTTCTCGGGGGTATGGCAACGGCGGCTCTTGTTGCCCCGATCAGTGTATTTAATTATAACGGGCGCCGGGTTGTTGGCGGTATCCCCTGGGAATTCATAGAACGACTCATTGAAATTGACGGGGCCAGAGAGGAAAAGCCACTTGGAAATATTACCTTTTCGCCAGAAAAATATAAACTTATTGCTCAGCGCATGGTTCTTGAAGCAGGGGTGTCTCTCTATTTACATTCTTATCTTACCGGATGTAAAAAATCGGGGAACAGGCTGACCCATATTTTTATCGAAAATAAAAACGGCACGGAAGCCATTGCTGCAAAATATTTCATCGATTGTACAGGAGATGCCGACCTGGCATTCCAGTCCGGGGTACCGATGCAGCCCATGAAGTCTGAGCTGCAACCAGCAACGCTGATATTTATGTTAGGAGGCGTAGATACCCATTCTCTTCCCATGATACGCCACAGTCAACCGGGCGTAAATTATCATGATTTGGACATGAAAAAGATACTTGAAGAACTGGGCAGGAAGAAAAAGCTTCCCCTGTTTGGAGGTCCTTGGTATTGCGGCGTTCTCGACGATGGCCTTGTGTTGATTAATATGACCCGAGCCCAGGCAAATATGGCAGACAACCGGCAGGCAACAAACATTGAATGTCTTCTCCGTGAAGATGTGTTTACGTTTGTAAAAGTTCTTAAACAAAATATTCCTGCATTCAAAGAAGCCTATCTCGTGAATACCGCACCACAAGCCGGTATACGGGAAACCCGCAGGATAAAAGGGGTTTATACACTTACAGGAGAAGAATATATAGAGGCCTGTGATTTTCCGGATGCAATTTCAAGAGGATGTCATCCGGTGGACATTCATTCATCCGGATCAAAAAATCAGAGATGCGAGTTTCTGAGAGATGCAGCATTTGTTCCATACAGGTGTCTCATAGCGCCAGACTTCCCAAACTTATTGGTAGGTGGTCGTGCATTTTCGGCAGATGGCGTATCCTCCGCCTCAGTCAGGGTGCAGGCATCAGTTATGGGGCTTGGTCAGGCAGCTGGTGCAGCAGCTGGTTTGTGCGTTCAGTCAGGTGTGGATGTTTCAGAAGTAAATATTGCTAAACTCCGGGAAGTATTAATAAGTTATGGAGCTAACCTGACAAAATGACTATTGGTGATTCTTTTTTTTATATGAGTTTTGTATAAAAAGCAGGAGATCCTATCTTGTTTTCTGAATTGTAACAGAATGAACAAATTGACCACTGTTCTTGAATACGTATTGGTTCCTATTCTGCTTATCATAATGTTTTACAAACTTAAAAAATACAGAAGAGCTTTTTGTCATTAATGAAGATTTGGAAGGAAACAAAACCGGTCATAATCATTTAAGTTACGGGTCTTAGATGGTTGGAGCATCGGTACTTTATTTCAATCAGTCTCCACAGTTTTCTACTCAATTAACTATTAAACAGTTAAACAGTATATGGCAGGAAATAGACGTGAGAAAACCTGTCACTTTGGATCAGTCCTGCCAAAAATGCAAACCATACGCATCCCCCGGATGATTTTCTT
>CAYWTT010000054.1:0-13591 GCA_964461245.1 uncultured Prolixibacteraceae bacterium
TGGTGAAGTTCATTCTGTCGGCCGATAAGAAACCACTGATCCTTAAAAAGGTGGAGATTGCCTTCGATGCCGCCAGCAGACTAAATGGATTGGAATCTGTGACGGTCAGCTGTTCAGGGACTCCCGGCGGGGAAGATACTCCTGTACTTTTTGGAACATCCTCTCCGGGTAATCTTGTGGTGTCGGTAAAAGGGAACAGGGAACTTGGCACGGGAATCCATTTTGTGAAGTTTAGCTTCGATCTTGCCCGTAATCCCGATCTGCTCATGGCCCTCCGGATTCAGGAGGTAAGGCTGTCTTTCAAAGATCATGACCCCCTGGTATTTATAACCCCGGGAAGATTCGTGTTCCGGCCGGCTCTGGTGTTGCGGGCTGCAGGCCAGGACAATTGCAATACCTATCGCATTCCCGGGCTGGTGACCACCAGTAAGGGAACCCTGATCGCCGTGTATGACAACCGGTACAACAACAGTAAGGACCTGCAGGAAGATATTGATATAGGGATGAGCCGGAGCACCGATGGCGGGCAGACCTGGGAATCCATGAAAGTAATCATGGACATGGGGGAATACGGTGGACGTTCCCAGCGGCTCAACGGTTGCGGGGATCCCTGCGTGCTGTACGACCCTTTCAACCATACAATCTGGGTGGCAGCACTCTGGATGAGCGGATCAGCCCCCGACCAGATGTTGTGGTGGGCTTCCAAACCGGGCATGAAACCCGAAGAAACCGGACAGTTTGTTCTGGTCAAAAGCACAGATGATGGTCTGACTTGGTCACAGCCCATCAACATCACCAGCCAGATCAAGGATCCAGCCTGGCAACTTTTACTTCAGGGGCCAGGAAGAGGTATCACCTTGTCAAACGGAACTTTGGTTTTCCCAGCACAATTTAAGGCCGATATCGGAACAAAAGCGATCGATGGTGGCCAATATACCTGTCATTCCACGCTTGTGACCAGCGTCGACGGGGGGAAAAGCTGGCAGATCGGAACAGGGGCGAAATCCAATACTACCGAAGCTCAGGTGGTCGAACTGGCCGATGGCCGTCTGATGCTCAACATGCGTGACGACCGCAACCGCAGTGACAAGGGCGACACCAACGGACGCGCTGTGGCAACGACCTCCGACCTGGGAAAATCCTGGACCTTACACCCTTCTTCTAACAGTGCCCTTCCCGAACCCAATTGCATGGCCAGTATCATCACCGCACAGGTTATGATGGAAGGTAGAATACAACAGTTGCTTTTCTTTTCCAATCCCAACAACAAGACCGACCGCTCCAACATGGCCATAAAGGCCAGTCTTGATGGGGGTCTTACCTGGCCTGAAAAATACCATACCTTATTAAACATTGATGCCGGCTATGGTTATTCCTGCATGACCATGGTTGATGAAAACACAGTCGGAATTCTTTACGAAGGAAAGAAAGAGTTGTTTTTTCAGAAAGTTCCGGTTCAGGAAATCCTCGGTTTTTCAGACAAATAATGCTAAGTTCCCCAAATGAAGAGTTGCTTTTGGATAGAATTTTTATTGCTGGCTTTTAACCTTTCTGCTTTTAGCCAGAACAGCATACCCGGTCCAACCCGGATAGCCTGTGTCGGAAATTCGGTGACATTTGGTTATGGTCTCAAAAATCGGGATCATGAAAGTTATCCGGCCAGATTAAATGTTATGCTGGGGGAGAATTACCAGGTTGGTAATTTTGGACGCAATGGAGCCACGTTGCTTTCAAAAGGTCACAATCCATACATTAAGTCCGAAGAGTTCCGCAAAGCGGTGGAATTTCTGCCTGACATTGTAATTATTGATCTGGGTCTCAATGATACCGATCCACGGAACTGGCCCAATTTCAGCGATGATTTCATTACCGATTACCAGCAGTTGATCGAATCTTTTAAAACACAATCCGGTGCTGTTCCCCAGGTTTACATCTGCCTGATGACCCCTGTTTTTTATGGTCATCCGAGGTTTAAATCGGGCACGCGCGATTGGTTCTGGCAAATCCAGGATAAGATAAAACAGGTGGCTCAAAATACGGGTGTCGGTTTGATTGATCTCCATTCACCGCTTTACGGGAGGCCTGATTTATTTTCCGATTACCTGCATCCCGATGCCCAGGGGGCAGAAATCATTGCCCAGACAGTTTATTCATTCATTTCCGGGGATTATGGCGGATTCAGGCTGGCACCGGTTTTCGGGGAACACATGGTTTTTCAACAGAAGAAACAGGCAGAGATCTACGGGGTTTCGAACAGCCATGATAAAATCGAGATATTAATGCATTCACACTATTCAGAAACAACTGCAGGGAGCGATGGTAGTTGGAGAATCAGTATGCCGCCCCTCCCCGCGGGTGGTCCTTACACGCTTCAGATCAGGGTTAACAATGTTTTGAGAGTTGATTGGAGCGATATCATGGTGGGTGAAGTATGGCTTTGTTCGGGGCAATCGAACATGGAATTCGAACTGAAATGGTCCGAAAACGGACAGACAGAGGTAAAAAATGCTTTGGACAACCGACTTAGGTTATTTAACTATAAAGGATTTATCAGGACCAATGATATAGCTTTTGACTCCATTTCGCTCAGTAGGATCAATAACCTGAACTACTTTGAAGGCTCTTGGCAAACCTGCTTCCCTGAAACAGCATCCGGATTTTCGGCCATCGCATATTATTTTGGCAGCAGTCTGCGCCGGAGATTAGATGTACCTGTGGGATTGATCCAGGTGGCTGTGGGTGGTGCTCCCATTGAATCATTCATCGACAGAAAATCCCTTGAATTCAATCCTGTTTTGGTGGATATTTTTCAAACCAGAAGCAAGAATGATTTTATATTTGAATGGGTTAGGCAACGGGCAGCAAAAAATATTGCCTTGAGCAATAACTCATTGCAACGCCATCCCTATGACCCGGCTTACATTTTCGAAGCCGGGATTGTCCCATTGGGTTGTTTCCCGGTACAAGGTGTGATCTGGTACCAAGGGGAGTCAAATGCTCATAATGCGGAACTATACAGAATTGCTTTTATTGAATTTGTCAGTTCCTGGCGAAAGTTTTGGCATGATCCGTATTTACCGGTCTTTTTTGCCCAGCTTTCCAGTATGGATCGTCCATCTTGGCCCCGTTTCCGTGACATTCAGAGACAACTGTCTGATTGGATTCCAAATACTGCTCTGGTCGTAACATCTGATTTGGGTGATTCCCTGAATGTACATCCGGTACGAAAAAAACAGGTTGGCGAACGGTTTGCCCTTCAGGCATTTAACAAGGTTTACGGTCAGAAGGTTACCAGCGATGGTCCCATTCCGGCAAAAATTAAAGAAATATCCGGGCGTTTAATCATCACTTTTAAATCGTCCCGGAAATTAAAAGCTTCCGACGGTAAAATCATTCGAGAACTGGAAATTGCCGGACAGGACGACATTTTCAGACCAGTCAGCCCGGAATTGAATAAAAACAGAATAATTATCAAGATATCGGATAAAATTTGCAAAGCAGTCAGGTACGGTTGGGAACCATTTTCTCACGGTAACCTGATTAATGAAGCAGATTTGCCTGCTTCCACATTTCAAATAAATGTTAAATAAATTATAGGAATATGATTACTTTAAAAAGATTTCAAGGATTGATCGCTGCTCCTTTTACCCCCATGAACAGTAAAGGTGAGATTATTTACGAAGCAATTCCTGAGTATCACGACTTTCTGGTCAAAAACAAAATAGCAGGGGCTTTTATAAACGGGTCGACCGGTGAAGGAGTTTCACTTTCTCAAAAAGAGCGGATGCGGACTACCGAAGCCTGGGCTGCAGCGGCCAAAAACAGCTCAATCAGGGTAATCAACCTGGTGGGGGGGACCTCTTACTCCGAATCGGCAGAAAATGCCTTACATGCCAAAGAATGCGGGGTGGATTCCATTGCCATTGTTGCCCCATACTATTTCAAGCCTGCAGATGCAAAGCAGCTGGCCGAGTTTTGTGCCCTCATTGCCGGATCGGTTCCCGATTTGCCGGTCTATTTTTATCACATTCCCGTGCTGACCGGCTGCTACGTGGATATGTATTCTTTCCTCAGGGAAGCGGCACCCATTATTCCCAATCTGGCAGGGATCAAGTATACCCATGAAGATTTCATGGACTTTCTGAGCTGCATCCACTTTATGGACGGAAAATTCGAAATGCTCTGGGGACGGGATGAAAATCTTCTGTCGGCCCTTATCCTGGGAACCCGTGCCGGGGTGGGAAGTACCTTTAATTATGCCGCACCGCTCTATTACCGGATGATTGAAGCTTTTGACAGGGGGGATTTTATTTCAGCCAGAAAATTGCAGCAAAAATCGGTAGATATGATCCGTCTTCTCGGAAAATATGGAGGAATAGCAACGGGGAAAGCATATTTGAAGTATATTGGGCTCGATTTCGGGCAATTCAGATTGCCTGTCAGGAACATGAACGATGAAATGGTTGAACAGTTTGTCAGGGATGTGCGGGCACTTGGGATGGATGAGTTATTTTCCCAAAAATAACTTTCTAATGATTTTGTGTATCCTGTTTTACCTTCCGGTATCGGATTCATGTACCCGTAAAAAAGATAAGGAGATGAATGTAAAATGGTCAGAGGCACCACCTTTGCCCTCGGTTGCGGGCAAAGGTGAACAGCCCGGATTGGCCGGCCCGGTTTCGGGTGCTTTCGGAAAATATCTGATGGTGGCGGGCGGTGCGAATTTTGAAGATAAAATGCCGTGGCAGGGAGGCACCAAAAGTTATCATGACGAGATATTTCTGCTTAAGGAGGATCCTATAGACATGTGGCAACCGGTGGCTGAAAAACTGCCTTTTCCTCTGGCTTATCCAGCATGTCTGACTTTACCTGAAGGGATTATATCAATCGGAGGGGAAGATCCGGAAGGTCCGGTGGCTGATGTTTTCCGCTTCTCCGTGGTTGACGGGAAGGTACGACCTGAGATTCTACCCTCATTACCCGTGCCGCTGAGTTCTGCTGCGGCAGCCTTTTCCCGTGGCAAGATTTATGTAGCCGGAGGTTTGGATAGGTCTGGAGCGACCGCACACTTTTTTAGCCTTGCCCTGGGTGATTTACGGTCGGGATGGCAAGAACTTCCCGATCTGCCTTTACCCTTGTCCCACTGCGTGGTTGCTATTCAGAACGACGGGTATGAGGAGTGTTTTTACCTGATGGGAGGGCGTAACAAAACTTCTGAGGTGCATACCTTTTTCAGTACGGTCTGGAAATATATCCCTTCCTCTGCAAAATGGGTGAGAGAGGGCGATATCCTGTCAGAGGGGAAGCCGCTGACTCTTTCGGCAGGCACCGGCATTGCTGCCGGCAGCGGAAGAATTCTGCTTTTCGGTGGTGATCCGGGTATCTGGTTTAACCGTACAGAAAGGTTGAACAACGCAGTTGCTGCGGCAAAAGATTCAGAAAAACCGGGGTTGCTGGCAGAAAAGGATTCCTTGTTGACCAACCACCCCGGTTTTTCCCGGAAAGTACTGGTGTATGACACCCGCGCTAAAACCTGGAGGGACTTGCCTCTTGCCGGTAAACCTCTTCCGGTTACCACCGTGGCTTTTTACTGGGGGAACCGGGTGGTCATCCCATCCGGGGAGATCAGACCCGGTGTGAGAACTCCGGGAATTCTATTAGCAGAAATAAAATAACAGGAATGAATGGCTCCTTCCGTTTTGTTACAACGGGCCAGGATGTATTAAACAGGATAAAAAACTAAACCATGGATAAAGAGAAGTTAATTCAGCAGTACAAATCGGAATTGCTTGAAAACGTAATCCCTTTCTGGGAAAAGAATTCCAGGGATGAAGCGTTTGGCGGATATTTTACCTGTCTCGACAGGCAGGGGAAGGTTTATGACACCGATAAATTCATTTGGCTTCAGGGCCGTGAGGTTTGGATGTTCTCCTCCCTGTATAACCGGGTGGAGCAAAAACAGGAATGGCTTGATATGGCGTTGCATGGTGCAAAGTTTTTGCAGCAGTATGGACATGATGGCGACCTGAACTGGTACTTCTCGCTGACCAGGGAAGGGAAACCCCTTATCGAGCCCTACAATATTTTTAGCGACTGTTTTGCCACCATGGCTTTCGGTCAGCTATACAAGGCTACTGGGAAGGAAGAATACGGAATGGTGGCGAAAAGGACCTTTGAGAACATTCTGAAACGGGCCGGAAATCCCAAAGGCAGGTTTAATAAATCGGTTCCCGGCACCCGGCCGCTGAAAGGTTTTTCATTACCCATGATTCTGTGCAATCTTTCCCTGGAAATCGAGCACCTTCTTTCGGAGGAGCTGGTGGAGGAGACCATTCACAATGTATTATTTGAGGTGATGGATGTGTTTTATCAGCCTGATTCCGGACTGATTCTCGAAAATGTAAATCCTGACGGAAGTTTCAGCGACTCTCATGAAGGGAGGTTACTTAATCCCGGTCATGCCATCGAGGCCATGTGGTTTATCATGGACCTGTCGGAGAGACTGAGTCGCCCGGAACTGGCCAGGGAAGCTGCTGATATTGCCCTCAGGACTCTGAAATACGGTTGGGATGAAACATACGGAGGAATTTATTATTTCCTCGATATCAAGGGACATCCGACGCAGCAACTCGAATGGGACCAGAAATTATGGTGGGTCCATATGGAAACACTGATAACCCTGATCAAGGGGTACCAGCTTACCGGTGATCAAGAGTGCCTCAGATGGTTTGAAAAAGTACAGGATTACACCTGGTCTCATTTTCCCGATCCTGAATTCGGGGAATGGTTCGGATACCTCAACCGGCGGGGAGAAGTCCTGCTTCCATTGAAAGGGGGAAAGTGGAAAGGATGTTTTCATGTCCCCCGCGGTTTATACCAGGTATGGAAAACCCTTGAAAAAACGGAGAACAGAGAGGGATAACCGTTCTGGATTTACTGGATAAAAAAATGAAGAACAAGTTATGAAGATCAAGGAAAAAACCTGGTATCCCTGGCTGGTGGTGGCTTTACTCTGGATGGTGGCCCTGCTGAATTATATGGACCGGCAAATGCTCTCCACCATGAAAGTCTCCATGATGGGGGATATTCTTGAACTGGAGAAAGCCGAGAATTTTGGCCGTCTGATGGCTGTATTTCTCTGGATTTACGGGTTGATGTCGCCCGTTGCCGGGCTCGTTGCCGATCGTATCAGCCGGAAATGGCTCATTGTGGGAAGTTTGGGTGTCTGGTCCTTTGTGACCCTCACCATGGGTTACTGCACCAGTTTCGGACAGCTTTATGTTTTAAGGGCCATCATGGGGATCAGTGAAGCGTTGTATATTCCTGCCGGTCTTTCCCTGATTGCGGAATATCACCGCGGGAATACCCGTTCGCTTGCCGTGGGAATTCACATGACGGGTTTGTACATCGGTCAGGCCCTCGGGGGGTTCGGAGCCACTGTGGCCCAAACCTGGTCATGGCAGGCCGCCTTCCACATTTTCGGGCTTATCGGAATCGTCTACAGTCTTTTCCTGATTCTCTTCCTTTATGAAAAGCGGGAAGTCAGGGAGAGAGGCTCCCGGCAGGGTTTCCGTTTTAAATCGGGTTTGGTATCGGTGGGGAAGAGCCTGGGGATGCTTTTCGGAACCATCAGTTTCTGGGTCATTCTATTTTATTTTGCGGCACCCAGCTTCCCGGGATGGGCCACCAAAAACTGGCTTCCCACCCTGTTCTCGGAGAGTCTCGGAATCGATATGTCGAAAGCAGGGCCGATAAGTACCTTTACCATCGCATTTTCTTCCTTCCTGGGAGTCCTTTGCGGGGGGATCCTGGCCGACCGGTGGATATCACACAATATCAGGGGCAGAATTTATACCGGTGCCATCGGCCTTTCACTGACCATTCCTGCGCTGATCTTTCTGGGATTTGGACACAGCCTGTTCACTATTGTTGGAGGAGGGGTTCTCTTTGGATTCGGATTTGGAATGTTTGATGGCAACAACATGCCCATCCTTTGCCAGTTCGTATCACCGAGGCACCGGGCTGCGGGGTACGGACTGATGAATATGACCGGCGTGTTTGCTGGTGCATTGACCACGGAATGGCTGGGCAAGTCGACCGATGCAGGAAACCTGGGGCATGACCTGGCCTTGCTGGGAATTCCGGTGGCAGTGGCATTGGTCCTTCAGCTGGTCACCCTCAGACCGAAATTTGCCGACAGACTGGAAGATTAACAAAAGAAAGAGGCTGTCTCAAAAGGGCAGCCTCTTTCTTTTTCTATTCGGGGAAATACCCCCTTATGATACCCCTTTTCGAGTCTTTAATAAAGAGGATGATCTCATCCCTTTCCGGAGTTGCAGGCATTTCAGCTTCTATTACTTCAATAGCCTGGCTGGTATTAAAACCTTTCAGATAGATATAACGGTATATATCCTGGATTTCCCTGATCTTTTCATTGGAGAAGTTTCTTCTGCGCAACCCGATGGAGTTGATCCCTTCGTAGGAAAGCGGATCGCGGTCGGCTTTGATATAGGGAGGAACGTCTTTGCGGACTTTGGTCGCGGCTCCGATCATCACATGCGATCCGATATGTACAAACTGATGGACGCCGGTCATGCCACTGATTATAGCCCAGTCGTCGATGACTACCTCTCCGGCGAGCTGGACGCTGTTGCTCATGATGATGTGGTTGCCTAGAAAACAATCGTGTGCCACATGCACATACGCCATCAACAGACAGTTGCTCCCTACCACGGTTTTGCCCTTGGAAGCGGTTCCTCGGTGGATGGTGACAAATTCACGGATGGTGGTGTTGTCTCCGATTTCAACAGTTGTGTATTCACCTTTGTATTTCAGATCCTGGGGAATGGCCCCGATCACCGCACCTGGAAAAATGTTGCAGTTTTTGCCGATCCGCGTTCCGGGCAGAATCGTGACGTTGGAACCGATCCGGGTTCCTTCACCGATGATCACATCTTTATCAATAGTTACAAAAGGCTCAATAACCACATTTTCCGCAATTTGAGATTCGGGATGTACATATGCCAATGGTTGTTTCATATACTGAACTTTTAATTATTATTCTTCACAATTTGTGCCATAAATTCGCCTTCAGCCACCACTTTGTCTCCGACATAGCAGATGCCCCGCATGTTGGCAATCCCCCTGCGGATAGGGGTGGTCAGTTCAAGTTTAAAGATAACGGTATCACCCGGGATAACTTTCCTCCTGAACTTGACATTGTCGATCCGGATGAAATAGGTCGAGTATTTATCCTCAAGCTGGCTTAAAACCAGTAAGCCACCGGTCTGGGCCATAGCTTCCACCAGCAGCACCCCCGGGAATACGGGTTCTCCCGGGAAATGGCCCTGAAAAAAGGGTTCATTGATGGTGATATTTTTTACGCCGATAATTTGCTGTTCTTTAATATCGATAATTTTATCGACCAGTAAAAAGGGGAACCGGTGAGGTAAAAGTTCCGAAATCCGCACCACATCCATGACCGATTCGGCATTGGGATCATATTGTGGGACTCCGTTTTCCTGTTGTTGCATTGTTTTCTTCAACAGTTTGGCCATCATGGTGTTGGCTGAGTGACCCGGTTTGGTGGCTATGATGCGCCCTTTGATATGACGTCCGGTGAGTGCCAAATCACCCACCACATCCAGCAGTTTGTGACGGGCACATTCATTGTCAAACCGTAAGTCCACATTGTTCAGGATACCCTCTTTTTTTACGGCGACGTGTTCGTGATGGAACAAATCGGCCAGCCGGTCGAGTTCATGCTGAGAAACCTCTTTATCGATGATCACAATGGCACTGCTGAGGTCACCTCCCTTGATAAGGTTGGTATTCCTGAGCAGATACTCCAGCTCGTGTAAAAAGACAAAGGTGCGACAGCCTGCAATTTCGGTGCGGAAGTCAGAAATGGAATTCAGGGTGGCAAATTGGTTGTGCAGCACCCTTGAATTAAAGGATATCAGGATATTCAGACTATAATCCTCGTCGGGAAGGGCAATCAGTTCCGACCCTGTTTTTTCATCACGGTAAACGATTTTTTTCTTGATCTCAAGGTACCTGCGTTCCTCAGCCTGTTCCACAACCCCTGTTCTATCGATCGCTTCCACATAGGCGGTGGAACTTCCGTCCAGGATAGGGGCTTCTTCATTGTTAATCTCGATCAGGACATTGTCAAGTCCCATTCCGATCAATGCAGCCATGGCATGTTCTATGGTTCCGATACGGGCCCCGTTCTTCTGAAGCAAGGTGCCCCTGGAGGTGTCTGCCACGTATTCCGCATCGGCTTCAATAATGGGTTGCCCGGGTAAATCGATCCTCCGGAATTTGAATCCGTGATTTTCCGGAGCCGGCAAAAAAGACATTGTCACATTCACCCCTGTATGTAATCCTTTTCCGCTAATGGTGAAGGGATTAGCCAGGGTTCTTTGCATTTGTGCCATAACAGAGCTATTCTGATTTCTTAATTGAACTTTCTTTCAATTTTTTAACCTCCTTCTGGAGCTCGATGATCTCCAACCGAAGCTGGGGGAGGTTACGGGTAATGGAGTAAACTTTGGTGGAGTGTCTGATTTCGGTGGCAGGTGAACCCAATATGGTTTCATTACTCTTGACATCTTTGGTCACACCGCTTTGGGCGCCGATCTGCACATTATCCCCGACAGTCAGGTGACCGGCTAGTCCCACTTGTCCGGCCATTTTACAGTTTTTCCCAACCCTGGTGCTTCCGGCAAAGCCGGTTTGCGCGGCTACCACCGTATTTTCGCCGATTTCACAGTTGTGTCCGACCTGGATCAGGTTATCGAGTTTTACCCCCCTGCGGATCAGGGTCATGTCCATGGTGCCGCAATCAATGGTCGTATTGGCTCCGATTTCCACATCATCTTCCAAAACAACAATCCCGACCTGGGGAATCTTCCTGTAAGTGCCGTCATCCTGTGGCGCAAAGCCGAATCCGTCAGCACCGATCACCGCTCCTGAATGGATGATGCATCGGTTCCCGATACGCGTGTCGCCGTATATTTTCGCTCCTGCATATACAATGGTGTCATCCCCGATCACGACATTATCCCCGATATAGACCTGCGGATAAATTTTCACCCCTTCCCCGAGTACCACATTCTTTCCGGCATAGGCAAATGCACCGAAATACAATCCATTGCCTGTCTTTGCCGTTTCATCAATGAAAGAGGGCTGTTCGATCCCAGTTTTCGATCCCTTTCTGGATTGTTCATACAATTCCAGCAAGGAAGCAAAAGCCCTGTAAGAATCATTTACTTTAATGAGGGTGGCGGTGAACTCATACCGGGGAATGAAGTCGGAATTCACTAGAATGACCGATGCCTGTGAAGTATACAGATACGGTTCATACTTTGGGTTGGACAGGAAGGCAAGCGTTCCTGCCTTACCCTCTTCAATTCTGGATATATTACTGACAATAACTTCTGGATCGCCGATAATTTCTCCGTGTAAAAAACGGGCAATCTCATGGGCTTTAAACTTCATCCCTATAAATTTTGCGGTGCAAAAATAGATTTAAATTAATTAACTAACAATTCTTTTGCTAAAATGGTGAATTCAGACTAGTAAAACAAAACTAGGGCAAAATACTGAATATTCAATCCTGATTTATCAAAATCAGTTGATTATCACTTTTGTGCTATTGAATATTTCAGGATTTTTATTAATTTTGCGCCAGATTTTCAGAATAGCTGAGGATAGGGGGCTCGAATGTCCCCTATTTTATTACGGAAATGATTGCGAGAGAGAAAATAGTGAATCTGGTAAAGGAGAAACTGGAAAACAACATGTTTCTGGTTGATGTGTTGGTGAGTGCCACCAATGTGATTCATGTGGAAATTGACAACCTTGACGGTCTGACTATTAATCAGTGTGTGGCTATAAGCAGGCACATCGAAAGTCACCTTGACCGGGAGGAAGAGGATTTTGAACTGCAGGTTTCCTCTCCCGGGGTAGACCAGTATTTTAAGGTTAACCAGCAATATCTGAAAAATATCGGCAGGGAGTTGGAGGTGATCACCCATCAGCACACGGAGCATACCGGGAAACTGATTGAAGCCGATGAAAAGGGGATTATCCTGGAGGTCCGGGTGAAAGAAAAACCGGAACTGGGGAAGAAAAAACAAACGGTGATAAAGAGTTTACCGCTTGCGTTTGAAGATATAAAAAAAGCTAAAGTTGTCATATCATTTAAGTAAAGTCGGGTACCATGGAGAACATGAATCTTATTGATACTTTTTCCGAATTCAAGGAATTAAAAAACATTGACCGGGCAACCATGATGAGTGTGCTGGAAGACGCTTTTCGCAGCGTTTTGATTCGTCAGTTCGGGACCGATGAGAATTTTGATGTTATAATTAATATTGATAAAGGAGACTTTGAAATCTGGCGCAACCGGGTGGTTGTCGAAGATAATTCCCTGGAAGATCCCGCCAAGGAGATAACCCTTTCCGAAGCCAAGAAGATTGATGATGATTATGAGGTGGGTGAAGATGTGACCGATGAGGTGAAATTTGCCGATTTCGGCAGGCGTGCTATTTTGAACCTGCGCCAGAACCTGGCCAGTAAGATCATGGAACTGGAAAAGGACCATATCTTCGGTAAATATAAAAAACGGATAGGAGACATCATAACCGGGGAAGTTTATCAGGTTTGGAAAAAGGAAATCCTGGTGCTTGACGATGAGGGGAACGAACTGATATTACCTAAATCGGAACAGATCCCTTCTGATTATTTCCGGAAGGGGGATTCTCTCCGTGCGGTGGTGATCAAGGTGGAACTAAGAAACAATACTCCGCTGATCATTTTGTCGCGTACTTCTCCGGTTTTCCTGGAGCGTTTGTTTGAACTGGAAATTCCGGAGATTTTCGATGGGCTGATCACCATCCGGAAGATCGTCAGAATTCCTGGTGAACGTGCAAAGGTGGCGGTTGAATCATACGACGAGCGGATCGATCCGGTGGGAGCCTGCGTGGGAATGAAAGGATCGAGAATCCATGGAATTGTCAGGGAACTCAGGAATGAGAATATTGATGTGATTAACTACTCGACCAACCTTCAGCTTTATATCAAAAGGGCACTGAGCCCTGCAAAAATTACTTCGATCAAGATACAGGAATCTACAAAGCATGCAGAAGTATATCTCAAACCACAGGAAGTATCCATGGCTATCGGGAAAGGTGGTTTAAACATCAAGCTGGCCAGTCAGCTTACCGGTTACGAAATTGACCTGTACAGGGAAATTGAGGAAGATGATGAAGATGTCAACCTGGATGAATTTGCTGATGAAATTGAAGGCTGGATTATTGATGAGCTGAAAGCCATCGGTTGTGATACGGCAAAGAATGTACTCAGTATATCACGGGAGGACCTGATTAAGCGTACTGACCTGGAAGAGGAGACCGTTGATGAGATCAGACGGATCCTGAGGTCGGAATTTGAATAGGGTTAACTCCGGCATATGCCGGTCGGGAAACTGTACCGGAGATGCAGGAGAGGAAATGACTGTTGATCAAGACAGTTCCAATTATAATAAAAATATATGGTTTTAGGCAACGCACAACGATTAAGTAAA